>NZ_JNIR01000001.1:960937-1263750 GCF_000702605.1 Exiguobacterium acetylicum DSM 20416
CAAAGCATTCCGAACGAGATTCGTGAAGCGGCGTCCATTGACGGAGCAAATGCGTGGCAGACATTTAAAAAAATTGAACTACCTTTCCTATCGCCAGCAATCAGCATCGTCTTGATTCTCGCCATGAAGGCGGGTTTGACTGCGTTTGATTTAATCTACGCGTTAACGGGTGGAGGACCAAGCGGCTCGACTACATCACTCGGACTACTCGTCTACAACTATGCGTTCAAAAATAATCAGTTCGGTTATGCCAGTGCGATTGCGATCGTACTGTTCATCATCATCGCGATCGTTTCGGTCATTCAAATCAACTCGTCCAAACGGTTCGAAGTTTAAGGAGGGCATCATGAAAAAAGATCGCATTCATATTCCGACCTATCTATTTTTATCTATCGGACTCGTATTGATTGCTCTACCGATGTATCTGACGATTTTGAATTCCTTCAAAGAAACGCGTCAAATCACCGGCGGTTTCTTTGAGTGGCCAGATCCATTCACGTTCAATAACTTCCAGCGGTTATGGGATGATGGTGTCGTCCAGTACTTCGCGAACTCGATGCTCATCACGACTTCGGCGATCGTGCTGATCATCCTGATTGTGCCGATGGCTGCATATTCGTTGGCACGTACGATGGATCGGAATCGTGTGTTTCAAGGCATCTACATCTTTTTAATCATCGGAATTTTCGTTCCGTTTCAAGTCATCATGATTCCGATTACTTCGATGATGTCAGGACTCGGATTATCTAGTAAATTCGGCTTAATCCTGTTGTATTTGACGTACGCGGTGCCACAATCGCTGTTCCTTTACGCAGGATATGTAAAAACCGTCATTCCGAAAGAACTCGATGAAGCGGCAGCGATTGACGGGAGCGGGAAGTTCAATACGTACTTCAAGATCATCTTCCCGATGATGAAACCGATGCATGCGACAGTGTTGATCTTGAATGCACTCTGGATTTGGAACGATTTTCTCTTACCGTTGCTTCTGCTGAACCGCGATGAGTCAACTTGGACCTTACCTTTGTTCCAATTTAACTACCAAGGGCAATATTTTAGTGATTTTGGTCCTTCGTTCGCGTCGTATGTGGTCGGTATCGTATCGATCCTCGTCGTGTATCTCTTTTTCCAGCGCCATATCATTGATGGGATGGCAAATGGTTCAATTAAATAATGAGCTGAGAAAGCATGTGTTCGACATTCGAGTCGTATGCATGTTTTTTTGTATAAGGAAATAAAAGGAAAACAGAATTGGAATGAAGAATAGATTACCGTGTTATAGAAGCGAAACAACAAAACATTGAAAAGAGGAAAAAGAGACATGGAAGTACAGTGGAACGATAAGACTATCCTTGAACTCATACTCATCGTCTGGGTGATCGGTGCCATCGTCATCATCGTGAGTCAGGCGCGGAGTAAAAAAAGTTTGAAAGCTAGCTTGATTAGCGGAACGATCATCAATCTTCTCTATACGACGGGTATTTCATTACTGTGGTTTTACACGATTGCTGTCGATGGGATCAGTCAGGTGTTGGTCGTCTTTTTCTTTGTCGGCATCTTTACGATCCTTGAGTTTCTGTTCGTGATCATTCTGTTGATCGTCAAACGCAAAAGAAAAACAATCTCTTGAAGAGTAAAGGAAGGTCGGGTAACACTCGTAAAAAAAGCTTTAGTTTACATAATGAAGTAGGGGGAGGTACGCGTCTTCTTCTACTTTTTTTGTAATTATGCAATCGATTGCATCCGTATGCCCACATAACATCCAGGAAAAGGAATCATATTTCTTGCAAAAAACTAGTTTTTATTTCACACGATTTATGCAAAAATAGAACACAACAAACTGCGAGAATTTTTAGAAAAGTGAATGACTAGACTATTCATACTTTTGAGTAGAAGAGAGAAGTCATCGTTTTTCGAATTCTAAATAACTTATTTTTTGTAAGCCTGGAGGGGAACGTATGAAATTGTTGAAGATGTGGAACCAAATCAGTTTAGTGAAACAAATCGCGATTGGCTTGATCGTAGGGATTATTTTAGCCGTCACGATTCCTGAAGTAGCGAGTTCTTTGACCATCTTTGGAACATTATTTGTTTCCTCACTAAAGGCAGTCGCGCCGATTTTGGTCTTTTTCTTAGTTATGGCTTCGATTGTGCAACATAAAAAGGGACAGCAAACGAACATGAAATCAATCATCTTTTTGTATCTACTCGGTACGTTCTTAGCCGGGGCGATTGCGGTCGTCGTCAGCTTCCTGTTCCCGGTCACTATTACACTTAAAGAGAGCACGGAGGAATTGACAGCACCGGGTAACGCGGTCGAAGTCCTCAAGACACTCGTCCTCAACATGGTCGATAACCCGGTTAATGCATTAGTCCAAGCGAACTACATCGGCATTCTGACGTGGGCGATCATCTTAGGGCTAGCACTCAAAAATGCGTCAGATTCAACGAAAACGTTCATCTCGAACTTCTCAGATGCACTTGCGAAAATGGTTGGTTGGATCATCAAGCTTGCTCCGCTCGGTATCATGGGGCTCGTCATCGGTTCGATTACGGAGAACGGTCTCTCGTCACTTTTCGATTACGTGAGTCTGTTAGGGTTACTGATTGGCACGATGCTTGTCGTCGCATTGATTGTCAATCCATTGATCGTCTACATCAATGTTCGTCAAAACCCATATCCGCTCGTCTTCAAATGTCTACGTGAGAGTGGGATCACAGCATTCTTCACACGAAGTTCTGCAGCGAACATTCCAGTCAATATGGAATTGTCTAAGAGGCTCGGTCTTGATAAAGAGACGTACGGGATTTCAATTCCGCTTGGTGCAACGATCAACATGGCGGGAGCGGCCATCACGATTTCCGTCTTGACGCTTGCTGCCGTCAATACGCTTAATATTCAAGTTGATCTTCCGACAGCCATTATCTTAAGTGTCCTCGCTGCTGTCTGTGCGTGTGGCGCATCTGGTGTCGCTGGAGGATCGCTTCTCTTGATTCCGCTCGCGTGTAGCTTATTCGGGATTCCAAATGACGTTGCGATGCAAGTCGTCGCTGTAGGATTCGTCATCGGTGTATTGCAAGATTCATTTGAGACAGCGCTCAACTCGTCAACAGATGTCCTGTTCACGGCGACAGCTGATTACAGAAAACGATTGAAAGAAGGCGAGCAACTGTCAATCAATCGTCAGTCGATGAATGAAGCTGTGTCTGAAAAAGTCGTCAACGGCTGATCAGCTTTCTACTATCATCATGATCTAAATAAGAAAAGGCATCCCAGTTGAGGATGCCTTTTCTTATAGACAAATTAACCTTCTCCTAAAGCAACGTACTTTTTTAATTTCCCGTTGAAACTCACTAGTAAAATGTCATTTCTTTCTTTAGTAGAGAATAGGGCGGTACCCTTAGAAAGTTTCGTAGCAGTCCCATTATCAAAATCGTCTCTATCCGAACTTCTTCTTTTAATTTCTCCGACTTTTTTATTCTGAGTGACTTCGGTTTTCTCTGCCCATGCAACATCTGATTTGTAGATCGTATCATTGAATTGAAAAATGTCTGCTTTAGAATCTTCGCTCAATACTTCGGATGCCGTCGGTTTTTCACTAGTACTTTGCATATTCTCTTCGTTATTACAACCAACTAATATCCATACAGCCATAATCGAGAAAGCGAATGATAAAACGACTTTTTTCATGATATAACCTCTTTCCCGTTTTGTATGTTATTCCATGTCGATATCTGTTAACGTCAACTGTTCTTCATGGTTGCCATCCCATTGAACAGTGGTTTCCTTTAGTCTAGCAAATTCGTATATCTGTACTACTCAGGATTCTACAAGAAAAGGGAATCTGTTTTCAGGATATCCAGCGTCCGATCTGCTCACCCATCTTGACGCGACGTTCAATGCCTGGTGAAAGTTCGACGGTGTCCGGTGGCAAGACGAGGATGACGGTCGAACCAAACGAGAAGTAGCCGAACTCTGCACCACGCTCCAGCAGGCGTCCTTGATGTGTCTGAACGATCGTATTGACGTTCAGTGCACCGACCATGACGTGCTCGATCGCGCGGTGATCGACTTGCAGACGCGTGACCCGACGATAGTTGCGTGTCAGCGGACGTTTGCTGAATCGTAGCCCCATGTCATTGACGGGTGCCGATTCTCGCCCCAGTGTATAACTCGTCGTGATTTCGCCCGTGACTGGCGAGTGGACACGGTGATAGTCGGTCGGACTCAAATAGAAAATCAAGGCGACACCGTTCGCGTAATCCTGGGCGCGTTCGCTCGAGCCGATCAGCTCAGCAACGTTATAGTCCTGTCCTTTGATCGTAAACCGACTACCTTGCATTAACGCCGGGACGATGGAGAGGACGGCGTCACTCGGACTGACGAAGGCATCTGGTGCCGATGCGATTGGTCGCATACCGGGACGTAACTCGCGTACGAAACAATCGTGCAGCGACGTAAATGAATCGACGGACTTCAGCGCTTGATTCGTCTGAATGTGATAGGTGCGAATGAAAGGTCGGATGAGCGGTTTACTAAAGCGACTCATCGCAAACCGTTTTAGTGTGTTCGCGACAACTGGTCGGGCATTTAAGTGGACGATCGTATCAAAGATGGCTTTCTTCATGAGGTAAAAACTCCTTTAAGTTGTAATCTACCTCTTAGGATACGGTCGAATTCTGTTGATAGACGGAGTCGTTTTCTTAAGTTTGTCTTAAGAAAAACACGTACCGAAGATGCGGCACGTGTTAGAACGTCATGATTTTCGAGTCAACAAATAGAGTAGAGGTCCGAACGCACCAATCGCGAGGGTGATGATCGCCCAAAGTGGAAAGCTTCGTCCGGTACGACGTGTATCATGGCGGAGCCAAACGATGATGAAGAGGGCGCAGAGAATCAGATCGACGAAAATCTGGAGCGTCGCCGTGTTTTGTGTCGCTTCCGCAAAAATGCCAAGTACACCAAAGTCAATTATCTAAAACGCAGTTAAAACAGCGAACGCGATCGTAATGACGAGCAATAAAGGTTTCGGGATGTTGTCTACAAACGAAGCTTGAGATTCTTTCATGAAGGATCCTCCTTGTAAGTGTAGTGTTTACTACAAATAAATGTAGCGTGTACTACAATTGAACGTCAATTGAGGATATGTAGAAGGAAAGTTATTACCCTGATCCGTCAAATAACAAAATGTGATGCTGTTAAATTTGGTATAATACGGAAAAAGAAACGTAGGATGACGAGAAGGGATGGAGCGAACATATGAAGGTAAAGCGATTGCGAACAATCTTCGCCTGTAGTGCGGCTGTAGCCGTATTGATGAGTGGAGCAAGTGTTGGAAGTGGAAGCAGTCTTGTCGAAGCAAAAGTGGTCCAGACGAAAAAAGTGTTCGATTATAAAAAATACCGTGCCGATCAATTGAAGGTCATCACGAAGTACGGTAACATCTTATCGGATCTTAGCTCCAAATCCCCAATCAAAATTCCTTCTTATTATCAAAACGAAGCATATCGGACTGCTGTCGAGCAGTATAATCCGAAAGTAGAAAAATACGATTCAGATAACGTGAAGGAGTCAAGAAAAATCAGAGCGATGCGGGTTGATCTAAAAGCAGTCGATACATCGTCTGAGAAAAAAGCGTTCGATAAACGAATGGCCGCAATGAAAAAAGAAGTCAAACGACTCGTTAAGGTCGAGCAGGCATTAACGAAGGAAAGCAAACCACTGTATCAAGAAGTCATGGATTACGAGCGACAGCAAATGGAAGCATTCGTCGCCCAATATGGACCGATTGATCCGGCTTTGACGTTGATTAAATCACTTCCATACGTACAGGAACTCGAACGAAAACTGATCAAGAAAAAAATCAGTAAGCAAGACCGGATAGAGCGCGTAGATCGCGCAGCTGAAGCGATGGTACGAGAACGTGAGACGTCGAGTGAGCGCGTTGGACCGGAGCGTGGGAAAATGACGATCTTGATTTACGAGAATAAATTCGAGGAAGCAGCAGTTGTCTTTGAAGAAGCGAAACAGCTGACGAAAGATGAGAACGCCCGACTGGATCTTGCTTTCAAGAAGATCATCAATCGCTTTTTAAAATGAAGCATCCTTCGTGGATGCTTTTTTGCGTAGTGCCCGTTTCTTAAAATCGAGTATGATGGAAAGGGAAGGAGTCGATCGGATATGGATAAATTTGAACAGAAGCGACAGGACTATACGCATCACATCGCACAAGCGACGTTAGCATCAAGCATCAAGGAGATGAGTCTGAAGAAGATGGCGACTGCTGCCGGGACGAGTGACCGGATGCTGATGCATTATTTCAAGGATAAACAAGATATCGAGACCGCCGTGTTGACTGCGATCAGTCAAGAACTGATTGATTTACTACAGCAACCGGATCTAAAACTCGAGTTCACGGCATTCGTCCGTTTTCTGCGACAAGCAATCGATGAGCCACGAATCAAGCCTTATTTGAACCTTTGGTTCGAGATCACCCATCTTGCGACGAGTCAGGGGGAACCGTATACGTCGATTACGCGGACGATCGGGGAGTCATTCGACGATTGGATTAAACAGATTTATGTGCCGGCAGAAGGAGAAGATGTCGAACAGCAGACTGCGTTGTTATTCGTATTTACTGAGGGGCTCGTCATCTTAAATAAGATCGGTTTACAAGAGCGGATGGACGCGGCGGTTGAGGCGATGATTGATCTATACGAAAGAGCATGAATTTCATAAATCATCTTCGATTTCAATCCAGACTTGATAGAACACCTCTGTATCGAGTGGGAACATCGCGGTATGAACTCGAAATTCAGAGACTTGTGCTAAATAAAAGGCAAGAATCGTAGCAACCTTAAAGTCTGGTGTACCATAACCAGTAATCGAACGACCGTGCATCTCATTTGCAATCGAGTCCGCCCAGACTTCGGCTTCACGGAATGTCTCGAACTGAATCATCTCTTCCTTCCAGCGAATCGCCATCTTCATGTCCTCCTCTACTGTAGTTAATGTTAGTATATGGAAGAAACAGTGTGTTATTCAAGGAGGAACGTCAGACATGAGTCGTTTTGGAATACATCAGGAAGTAATCAATCCGCCGCTCGGTGCCGCCTTCATCGGTTATCACCGAGAAGTCGGTGTCGCAAGCATACATGATCCGCTATTTGTCACAGCGAGTATCTTTGAAAGTGAGCAGACGACATCGGTATTTGTCAGCATCGATAACATCGGGTTGCTCGTCGCAGATACCGATACCATCCGTGAATGCATCGCGGACCAGCTAGACGTCTCGAAGGAACAGATCATGGTCGTCTATACGCATACGCATTCGGGACCAGCGACAGCAGGAAACGAACCGTTGACCGTCGCCTATAAAACGATCTTGACGCAACAAGCGATCGTTTCTGCCGTCAAAGCAAGCGAAGCGATACAGTCGGTCGAGATGGGTTGGGGTGTGACGCAGGGGAAACTCGGCGTCAATCGACGAGAGAAAAGGAATGGTCACGCGGTGATGGGAACGGATCCGCTTGGGGTGACGGATGACCGAATCGGAACATTATTGATTCGCCGGACTGACGATTTTCAACTCGTCGGAGCCTTCGTCTTTTGTACGGCGCATCCGAACGTCTTGAAATCAGACAGTATCGTCTTATCCGGTGATTATCCGGGCGTCGCTCGAACGATACTCGAACAGGCACTCAGCTGTCCAGTCATAATCGTCCAAGGGGCGACGGGGAACATCAATGCGAAATATCGCGGTGACCTAGCAAGTCTACAGAAGATGGCGTTTGCTTTAAGTGGACACGTCTTGACGACGATTCCAGAAGTGTCGTATCAACCGTTAACGCACCACCGGATTCAGTCGATGATCTATCCAATGTACTTAACAGAAATACCAACGATAAACCAATTACAAGACATGACGGATTACGCTGAACAGACTTGGGGTGTCAGCGCAGCACGATGGTTGGCGCACGTTCAAGAGCAATCAGGGACAACACTCACCATCCCGGTCGAAATTCAATTGTTTGAGCTAAATGAAGGTTCGTTCTCAGGCATCCCGATGGAACCGTTCTGTGAGACAGCGCTACAGATTCAACAGATGCGTCAAACGGAACTCGCCTTTTTTGGAGGCTATACGAACGGTTACATTGGTTATTTGCCGTCTGCGGAAGAACACCCGTATGGTGGGTACGAAGTGGCGATCAATCCCGTTGTCTACGGTCCAGTGACAGGTCTTTGGATGCCACCTGTACCGGAAACGGCAAACGACATCGTGCATCGTATCCGACAACTCTATGAAACAAACAATCTGGCTTCTCTCGTCTGAGAGACCGGGTTTTCGTGATTACGATTTGATTTTTTTGATGAACCGGCGAAACGCAAAAACAAATCCGCATGTCAGTAAGGCGAATAAAAGAAGCGTAATGAATAGGCTTGCAGATAGATGTAACATCAAAGACCTCCGTGAATATGTATAGCTGATTTTCGAACTTTCGAATAGTAATAGAGTAACATAGTAATTAACAATATATAGGGAAATGATTTATTGTTTTTGATATTTCTTTAAGGATTTATTCATTCTATGAATCAATAGTTATTTTATTCCATTTATAAAAAGAGAGGGATATCATGATCATCAAAAGATTTATTCTTAGTATTATCATCACTTATTTATTCCTCAGCTTGCTTTTATCCTTCAGCATCGGGTATACGATCGATTGGATTCCGGAAGCAACGTTAGCTCAAAAGATAAAAGGGTACGCTTTTGAAGGGTTCACTCGTTTTAATGTTGTAAAGCTTTTGATTGCTGCAGGTATAGGTACTGGGTTCAGCTTTCTCTACCTTAAACCAAGATTACCGAGTTCTCGAAAGCGTTGATTTCCTTTATTTTGAAACTTTTCTTTGTTTGATCCGTTAATTAGGATGAACGAGTCAACGTATTGGGGGAAATAAACATGAAAAAGACAGTTGGTGCAATCGTATTAGCGGGCGGCATGATGATACTCGCTGGTTGTGGAACAGCAGCGACACAAACCGATTTATTTGAACAACAAGGTACATATCTAGGGGATAACAGTAGCGTACGAGACATCGTCCAACAGCTACCACATGGCGATCAGTTGGAGAAGATGGAACTTTCGACGAAGGATAAACCGTATCAACTAACGTTACGTTATGCTGGATATAAAGAAGGACAGATCGAACAAAAAAGCAATCGTACGGCAATCTACAATGCAACAGCACTATTCACATTGATTCCGAATGTCGACCGCGTCAACATGACGATCGAGGATGCTTCGTATCACTTTACGAAACAACAGCTGCACGATTGGTATGGAAAAGACTTTACGACGTACGATAATGAGAAAGCACTGAAGGCGTTCACGAACCCTTTTATCGAAGATTCGAAGAAAGTAAACGACTTATTCAACTGAACCGACCGAGCACGCTCTTGAACAGGAGTGTGCTTTTTTGTTGATTCATTCCCATAAGTTGTAAAAAGTACTTTGCATTACAGAGTAATTCAGTTTATCGTTAAGGAACTGAGACATCCAGAATAAGGAAGGGGTTGTACGAGATGGAAATCGATAAAGAATTATTAAAGGGGCACGTCGACACGATCATCTTGTCGTTGCTGAACGAACAAGACCGATACGGGTATGAAATCGCGAAGACGATCCGGCAAACGTCAGACGAGCAGTTCGAACTGAAAGAGGCGACACTCTATTTGTCACTCAAACGCCTCGAGAAAAAAGGATTCGTCATATCCTATTGGAGTAACGAAGCAGCGGGCGGCGGACGACGTAAATATTATGCGCTGACGACTGAAGGAAAAATCCTTCTTGCGAAAAAACGACTTGAATGGCGTTTTCTAAAGCAGCTACTCCCGAAGTTTCTTGAAGAGGGAGACGGTGCGCTTGAATAAACTCGATCATTTTGTCCATGACTTGTATCAAGATGCGGATGTGACGGATCCGGAAATCATCGACGTCATGGAAGAGACGCGAAGTCATCTTGAACAATCGGTGCGAGACTTGATGATTCAAGGTTATTCGGAAGAAGAAGCGACGAAGCTTGCCATGTATCGTTACGGTAGTAAGGAGCATGTCGATCAGCTCTTGACGTGGGTCTATCGAAAAGAGCGGACGTTCGCTTCGTGGTTGCTCTGCATCGGAATCAGCATCGCCGCTGCAACGATATTGTGCTTTATCGGCACGATGATGTTGAGCCAGCATCAGTCACTCGCCTATGCGGATGCCTTTTATGGCAATGAACGCTCGATCGAAGCGTATGAACGTATTTTAGAAGATCATCTGTTGCTGGTATCGATTTCCGGACAAGACGCTGCGTCCTCGCGAGACTTCACCATTCATAAATCGATTTGGTTACCGGAGTTGTTCACTTCACACGGCTTGTATCTGATTGACGAACAGCACCTGACGACGACAGAAAGCTTTGACGTCACGAAATTCGGTGCCGTGCTCATGTTGATTGGCTTGACGATCTATCTCGTGACATCCGTCATTTGGAGCATAATCAAGCTCCATCATGCAGGACGATTGCATCTATTAAGTATCGTCTCAGTCGTGTTCTTTAATGTACTGGGTTATTGGTTTTGGGCATTACGAAAATAGGAGGGGTCATATGTTGCAACAAATTAAGCTCATTTGGTCGCAAGCATTCACGGTGAAACGATGCGTGTTATATCTTCTGATCATTCTCGGATTACCGGCGCTTCAATTCAGTTTCATTTATGAAGGCTATCAATTCTTCTTACCGATCGAAGTGTTCGAAGAGACGCTATCAGGAACGATCCCGATGCTGTTTCCGGTACTTGCGGTCTTGATCTTCTTGCCAATCTTCATCGCTGAATACAAGGATAACTATCTGACATATGTCCGAACACGTGCGAGTCTAAAGGATTATCTGCTTGCAGTCGGTTTCGTCAATGCGATGCTGACAGGATTCGTATTCTTTTTAATGACGATCGTGACGTTCATCCTCCTTCATTATGTCGAACCAATCATCGGTCTCGTTGACTATTGGTCGCTCAGCGAAAAGACATATGAGACTTCAAATGCATTTTCGTTCTTGGCGGACATTCATCCGTTACTCTATGCCGTCCTCTATGCTGTTTGGATTGGACTCAACGGAGCAGCGTACGCAACGCTTGCTTATCTGTTGATTTTGGCGCTCGAACAAGTCTATCTCGCAATTTCGTTACCGTTCGTCGCTTATCATATCTTTAATTTCGTTGCGGGTATCATGCAAGTACCACAGTTCTCACCCATTAGTACCGTCTTTCCGTTCAATATCACGGAACAACCGCTTTGGACGGTGTTCGTACCGTTTACTATTTTAATCGTCATTAACATCACGCTCTATCTGACGATGATTCGACCAAAACCGGAGTGGATCTTCCAATCATGAAGAGGACACGAAACATTTCGATTGTACTGAACAGTTTATTCATCCTCGTGATTAGCTACGTCGCATGGTATAGACGACAAGAAGTTCTGTCCGAGGCACAAGAATTCGGCAAAGACGACAACGCGTGGGACATTACATTTGCGATTCAAAATGATATGTACCTAATACTCTTTTTCCTGATGCCGATACTGCTGTTCCTCTCATTTCGAACGATTGAACAGCAGTATGAACCGACGATTTTGATTCGGGTTGGCTCATTTCGGAACTGGGTGTACTACTCGACAAAACGATATGTACGCGCTGTCCTGACACTGTTCGGATTCGTCTTGTTGCTGAGTCTTCTTAGTGCTAGCGATCAATCGTTTACGTTGCAGTGGAGTCCATATAGTCAACTCGCAACGAGTGGTAACATCAGTCATTATCTCATTGCGACTTTCCATTCACCCCTGTCAGTGATTTTATTACAACCGATTCTGTGGTTGCTTACGAGCATTGTTCTACATGGATTGATGTGTATTGTGTTTCTGTTGCACGAAAAGCGTAATGGCTTGTTACTACAGGCGGCAGGGGTAGTGATTTGGTGTATCATCAGTTTCAAATCATCGTTTGGAATCGGGAAGTTCTTGTCACCCGCCACGTATTTCTCTGTTGGGTCTATATCCTTCAGGATGCAACCCTGGGTGGCACTCGTCGGTCTCAGTCTTGCGATCGCACTGATCTATCTAATGGCACAATGGATTCAATCGCTCCGTCAGCGATTGAATTCGCGAAAGGAGTTCTTACCGTATCTCGTCTATGCGATGCTTGCGAGTCTGTACATTTTACTGAGTAGCAGCCGAGCGTCGGCGGATCTGCAAACGATTGGTGATCTGTTCGTCGTCGTGTTTTACGGTGTCAGCGCGGAAGACAGTTCGTTTCTGCAACTCGCGTCACATCTGATCCTTTTCTTCGGACTCGCTTACTTAAGTCAATTGCGTTTGCAGGACCAAATGACAGCGATCGGACCATACACGTGGATGCGTTACCAACGCCTCGAGAAATGGGCACTGCATGTCTTCGTTAAGGAAGGACGCTTTTATCTACTGGCGCTGATGTTTCTGATCATCGGAACGATGGGAGTTGGAATGGCACAAGGGTTAGCGCTATCGCTTTCGACTAGTCTTTTATCGATTTCACCGATGCAATTGCTGTTGCAACTGATTGGCATTTCGATACTACAATTAATGCTTTATTCACTCTTCAGCTTCATCTTACTGTGGCAATTCCCAGATGGATACGCGATGCTCGGTTTGTTCGGTGTCTTATCGGTTTTCTTACTGCCGAACTTCAATCGGTATGGCATCTTTCCGTCCGGATTGAATGGATTCGCCCAGTTGCAGTCGTTTAGTCTGACACATCTCTTGATCGTTTTGTTGATCTATGTTGGGCTTTCACTTGTCTGGTTATATGTTCTGTTTCAAAAAAGCATACGAATATAGGGAGGACGTATCATGGAAATGATCAAGCTCAAGCAGGTCACGAAAGGGTATCAAGGTAATCCGTTATTCGCAGACGTTGATTTGACGATTCAAAAAGGAGACATCATTGGTATCACGGGACCAAATGGTTCAGGAAAATCAGTCTTATTCAAGATGATTTGCGGCTTCATCCATCCGGACGCGGGAACAATCACCGTCCGGAATGAACAGCTTGGTCCGACACGACGCTTTCCGGAAAACGTCGGCGTCATCATTGATCGACCGGGTTATATTGCCCACAAATCAGGATTTGAGAACTTAAAGCAGCTAGCGGCGATCCGGAAAGTGATCACAGATGCCGACATCGAACAAGCGATGCGGACCGTCGGCTTACAGCCCGGCAATCGCCAGAAAGTCAAACAGTATTCGCTCGGAATGAAACAAAAACTCGCAATCGCGCAAGCCATCATGGAACAGCAGGACATCTTGATCTTGGATGAGGCATTCAATGCACTCGATCACGATAGTGTCTTGCGTCTGCGGGAACTCTTATTGTCCTTCAAAAAAGAAGGAAAGACGATCATCTTGACGAGTCACAATCAACAGGACATCGACGCACTTTGTGACTCCGTCTACCGTATCAATCAGGGGCGGCTCGAGGTTGTCGAATAGAGTGTGAAAAGAATTGAGAGAAAATCAAATGATGCTTATTTTATTGCAAATGCAATAAAATAAGCATATCCTTTAAATAGGTCTTTTATTAAACGATTAAAAGGAGTTTGAAAAATGAAGGAGATTCTTCGTGAAATTGGTATGATTGCACGTGCTCTTGACTCAATAAGTAATTTAGAGTTCAAAGAATTACAACTTTCTAAAGGACAATATGTCTACATCGTTAGAATATGTGAGAATCCAGGAATCATTCAGGAACAATTAATTGATTTGATTAAAGTAGACCGTTCAACAGCAACTAGAGTACTACAAAAATTAGAAAAAAATGGACTGATCGAAAAAAGAAGCAACTTGGAAAATAAAAAAAATAAAAATCTTTTTGCAACAGAACAAGGGAAGGCGATTTATAAATTAATTATTAGAGAACATGAATATTCTAATGAAGTAGCGTTAAGTGGTTTTAAAGAGAAGGAAATCGAGGCGGTATTTCGTTATGTACAACGTATTCGTAAAAATATCGAAAAAGATTGGGAACAAGTCAAAAAAGGACATAAGCGAAATTACTAAACAGAGAGGTGAAGAGATAGATGGAAACAAAAATTAAATTGTGTGGTTTAGATGATGTCTATACATTACAAACACTTAGCATCGAAACCTTTAAAGAAACGTTTGAAGCTGATAACACGGAAACAGATTTACAGAATTATTTAGATAAAGCGTATTCGCTTGAAAAATTGAAAGCTGAGATTCAAGAAAAATTTTCACATTTTTATTTTCTTTATATTGGTCGTGAAGTGGCAGGATATATCAAAGTCAATACTAAATCTGCTCAAACTGAGGCAATGAGCGATGACTCACTTGAGATTGAACGGATTTATTTGAGACGATCGTATCAACAGCATGGCTTAGGCAAGCTTTTGATGAACCATGTTTTTCAATTGGCAAAAGAGAATGATATGAAGGCGATTTGGTTAGGTGTATGGGAACGCAATACTAAAGCTATTTCGTTTTATGAAAAACATGGTTTTGCCCAAACAGGACAACATTCATTTTTCATGGGAGAAGATGAACAAATCGATTGGATTATGACAAAGGAACTTTCTTATTAACGACGATCAAATAAAAGGTAGTGGAACATAGTCCACTACCTTTTATTTGACAATGCAATTTAATTAATCAGTGTTTTTATTTTCCAGGCTTCGTCTTGTAGAAGCTATAGAAGACGCTGATTAGAATGACGAGAACGATCGTACCGAGTGACATCCAGATTGGCATTTTGTAGACGTCACTGAAGATCATCTTCGCTCCGATGAAGACGAGCATGAAGCTAAGACCGTGTTTCAAGTAATAGAAACGATCAATCAAGTTCGCGAGGACGAAGTAGAGACTACGGAGTCCAAGAATCGCCATGATGTTCGCATAGAAGATGATGAACGGATCACGCGAGTACGCGAAGCTTGCTGCGACCGAGTCAACGGCGAAGACGATATCCGAGATCTCGATGAAGACGAGCGCGATCAAGAGTGGCGTGAAGAACAGTTTCCCATCAATTCGTTTTGCGAACTTACCAGACGAGATGTCTTGCGTGATCGGTAAACGTTTCTCTAACCAACGAATCGTTTTGTTTTCTTCGAGCGACGTCTCTTGACCGATGTTCTTGTACATCATCCAACCCGTGTAGACGAGGAACGCTCCGAAGATGTAGTACACCCAAGCGAAATTCTCAAGCAACGAAACACCAGCGACGATGAAGATGACGCGGAAGAAGATTGCACCAAGAATACCCCAGAATAAGACTTTGTGCTGGTACTTCAATGGAATCGCGAAGTATGCGAAGACGAGTGAGAAGACGAAGACGTTATCAATCGCGAGAGCCTTCTCGATGAAATAAACGCTCGTATATTCGATCGCAGCGGAGCTACCTTGATCGAAGTAGAGCCAGCCACCGAAAGCGACGGCAATCGCGATCCAGACGAACGTCCACGTCCAGGCCTCCCGAAGCGAAACTTCATGTGCCTTACGATGGAAGACTCCAAGGTCAAGGGCGAGCATGATGATAACGATGGCTAGAAAAGCAATGAGTAGTGTCAACAGCGCTTCCTCCTTTAAGGTAATTGTTATCTTGAATTTATTATAAGGTCATAAGAACTTAAAAGTAAAGGAATAAATGTTCGGAATGTGCGATTGGTTAAAAAACAATCCTCGAAAGTGGACAAATGTATTCGATATTATTTGCAGTGAAACGACATGAAACCCAGCTCCAAAAGGAGACTGGGTTTCATGCATGTTACTTTTAATTATATAAGTCATCATGATAAGGGAGGGAAATGTGGCACGACGTACGTTCCGAGTTCATCGATGACATCTTCCGCTGATCGCTCACCGTCGAATAGGGCGAAGAACAGATGATTGACGCCAAGCTCGCGGTACAATTCCAGCAACTCGATCAGTCGATTGCGCCCGATCCGAAAACCGAGTCGAATCGGTGTCGCTTCTTCATTTGGATCCGCGGACAGGTCAAGATGCATCGGCATAGAAAACGGGCGAAACGTTGTATTACCGGCTGCTTGACTCGCGGCACGCCATTGCTCGATGGCACGTGCTTGTTCGAACGGTCCTTGCGGATAATACATCCAGCCGTCGCCGTTTTTTGCGAGCCAGTCCATATCCTGCTGTGCGAAACCCGTGATCATCGTCGGGATTTTTTTCTTTGGTCGTGGCACGAGTGTCGCACCACGAACTTCTCCATACGTCGAATCAATTTGCGGATAGTCTTCATATAAAGCTTGCTCCATCACTTGCAGTGCTTCCTTGAACTGAGCACCACGGCTCGGATGATCGACACCGAGTCCATGGAAGTCGGCTTGCCGGTCACCGGACGAAACACCGAGAATCAAACGTTCCGGGAACAAGGCATCAATCGTCGCGACTTCCTTCGCAGAGCGTAACGGATGACGGAGCGGCAGGACGAGTGCTGACGTTCCAAGGGCGATTTGTTTCGTTTGGCTGAGAAGATGCGTCCCGTATATCAGCATGTCATGAATCTGTCCGACAGCCGGATCAAGAAAATAAGGATCCTTCAATAAGACGTCGCGTAGCCAGAGTGTCGTAAAACCATAGTTCTCTGCTTTTTGTGCGAGCTCGACTTGATTGGCAAGCGTCGGCGTTCGCATCTTGAAATTCTCGAGCGGGACGTGGAGACCGAGCGTGAGCTCGCCCTCCCGGTACATCCGCTGATAACTTGCATGATCGTTAAACATAGTAGTCCTCCTTATTGATGTTCGAGACGACGCGAGACACCTGTCAAGATGACGGCAAGAATGACCATGATCCCGCCGACCCATGGCGTGTGGACGAGACCGATCGTATCGGTGACGAGACCACCGATCGTTGCTCCGAGTGCGATGCCGATATTGAAAGCTGCGATATTCAAGGCAGATGCAACATCGACTGCTGCTGGGACATATTTTTCAGCCAACTGGACGATATAGAGCTGGAGTCCAGGGACGTTCATGAACGCAAGGAGTCCCATCAAGATGATACCGATGATACCGGCGACCTTGAATGGAATCATGAACGAGAGGGCGATCATGACGATGGCATGGATAATGAACATATAGAACAACGCTTTAATCGGATTACCGTTCGCGAGTTTTCCGCCGACCGTGTTTCCGATCGCAACCGCGATTCCGTAGACGAGCAGAATAATACTGATCAAGCTGGGACTGATTTTCGTGACGTCCTGCATGATTGGTGTCAAGTACGTAAAGGCGACGAACGTTCCACCGTAACCGAGGGCCGTGATCAAGAAGCCGAGCATCAAGCGTCCGTTCGTCAACAGTTTGAACATGTCGGAGAACTTAGCAGGTGGTGATTGTTTCAAGTCTTTTGGAATCAAGAAGAAACTTGCGATGATCGCGATGATGCCGAGTGCAGCAACCGCGAAGAACGTCGCGCGCCAGCCGAATGATTGACCGATGAATGTTCCGAGTGGTACACCTGTGACCGTTGCGACTGTCAGACCCGTGAACATCAAGGCGATGGCACTCGCTTTTTTATGCTCCGGTACGAGCTGGACGGCAATCGTCGCACCGATTGAGAAGAAAACACCGTGCGAGAAAGCAGTGATGAAACGGGCAACGATCAACAATTCAAACGTCGGTGAAATCGCGGAAACGAGGTTACCAGCGATGAAGACGACCATCAATGCCATCAGTAACGTTTTCCGGTTCATTCGGTTCGTAAGTGCCGTCAGGATGGGTGCACCGACGGCAACACCGATCGCGTAACCAGAAATGATGAGACCTGCGAGTGTGATACCGATATTTAAGTCACCAGCAATCGCTGCGAGCAGTCCGACCGGAACGAATTCCGTCGTACCGATCCCAAAGGCGCTGATGGCTAAGGCAAGTAGGGCAAGTCCGCCGTTTCTTGGGACCTGTTCCTCCTGGATCTGTGAGTTTAATTGATTCATGGGGATTCCTCCTAAAAATGATTTCAGTAGGGATCGTGTCCGGTGGGCCCGACCGAACGTGATCCGATTGACATGACCCCAGCATAACCGGGGTGTTTCATTTCGGGAAGTACGTACTTTAAAGTGCGATAGGCACTAAAAAGTACCCTACTCCTTCATTTAGATGCAAGGTCTAAAAGGAGGTTGTACTTTCCGTTGACAATTGCTATCATATAGCCAGCCAATCCGCTTGGGAAGTACGCACTTTCAAGTACGGTAGGCACTAAAAAGTGCCTATGCTCTCAACGGAATCACGAAAGGATGGAACGAACATGCCATACAATATCCCAGTCGAAGCGACACTCGAAGTTATCGGTGGAAAGTGGAAGGTCGTCATCATGTGTCATTTGATTAAAGGCGAGCGTCGGACAAGTGAGCTTCGCAAGCTGATGCCGACGATCACGCAAAAAATGCTGACGCAACAATTGCGGGAGTTAGAAGAAGATGGCGTCATCATCCGGACGGTCTTTGAACAAGTCCCACCAAAAGTCGTCTACTCGTTATCCGAGTATGGCTGGTCGCTGAAGCCGATACTTGACGCGATGTGCGCGTGGGGAGAAGGACATATCGATTTGACAGGTGGAGAAGTCGTCTCGTCATGACGAACAAAAGTGAGTCTCGCCTGAGGCTCACTTTTTTGAGTACATCATATGCAGGGGGAGAAAAAGATGGAGCAACCAATCGTTCAGTTCGATTCGATTACCATTAGTTTTGAGGATAAAGCAGGTAGACGCCAGTCAATCGATGAGTTTGCACAAGGATTCGAGCATGGCATCTTATTTTTCGGTCATCCACCGGAAACTAGCGACATCAAAGTCGTCCTTGATTTGAAGACGAACTTTGGTGAACGGACGTTTCGGTTTAACTTTTACCGGATGGACCGGGCAATCGGTTATTATCTAATCGATGGGTTGGTTTGGAAATGGGTCATCTTGTGGGAATGGTATTACCAGGAGAGTTATCAATCGGGTGAGTCCTACCATATCAATCGTCCAAAGGAAGGACTTCGTGATTTTTATCGACAAATCGATATACAAAATGAGACATGTTCAAATGATTATTTAGAGTCGGGCATTTACGAGGAGGACGTATCGTGTACGGATAGTTATACAAATTTTGAGAACCTAGATTGGGTCACCGAAGGAGATCCGATTAATACATTAGAACGGATGCGGAACCAAGGTGTCTTTTTCGAGTATTACTTTAAGGTCTGGATCGACTTAGAGCATTCATTGCCCGCGATTCGACGAGTCATCGATGCGTTATCTATACATACACCTGAATAATACTTGAATGAAACGAGCACCGCTCCCTCTGTCGTCGACAGAAGGAGCGGTGCTTTGGTTAAAACGCTTTACGTTGACCTTTTAGAATCGTCTGTTGCAGAGGACCAAAGTCCCCTGGAACCGTCCGTTCCATGAACAGGTACGGTTTTCCATCGACGATGAATTTTCGATCTCCAAGATACTCGAAGTGGCGACCGTCATCCTTTAATCTTCGCTTAACAGCTTGAATATGATCTTCATGATGGATGAACCGCTCGTTAAACGTCATGACGATATTTCCTTTTTTGAATCCGAGTAAGAAGACATAGTAGAACCAATATCCAACGAGACAAATACCAACGGTCAATAACAAATCATACATGTGTGTCGAGCTCCTTTCGTGTATACAGATTTTTACGAATATTTATGTAAAAAGATTCAATCAATTTCAATTAAAAGTAAAAAAGTATTCATCCGAAGATGAATACTCGTTATTTTTGAGCGATGTATCTCTTTTGATCGAAATCATATTTAAATTCAACGATCATCCAATCATCACCCGTTGGATTCCGATACGAGTAAAAGAGCGATGTCTGTTTTTCTGGATACTCGACTGTATTGTCATTATAGGCTTTTCCGATCTTAGATTGACACTCCCACGGCTAAAGCCGCAAGCCCACACCGTTGGTGAGGGTGGGATTCTCAAGTGCTTGGCGGACTCAATCCATTTCTGCTTCGTCCGAGCCTTGAGGTAGGGGTGTGCCATCACCCCTCCTGAGACAGACCGTATAGGTTCTCAGGCTGATGGACTGTTACCATCCATCACAGGTGCGTATCGAATGTTCATCGCACCGACGGTGGGTGTCCCGATGTCCTTTAAACCCACAGGCACACGTGTAGACCCTATCCCTCACCTTGTTCCTGACGGAACAGGATGGGCAGGTCTGACTCGTGTAGGCGGGGTTCACATACTCAACCTTGATGCCCGACAAGGCGGCTTTGTATTCGATGAAGGACGCGAGACGATAGAACGACCATGAGTGGAGGTTCTGGTTGTTTTTACGGCTTGTTCTTGCCGTCTGTCGGATGTTCGCCAAGAGTTCGAGGCGAATGACAGAGATTTTCTTCTGTCTTGCAAAATCGACGATGGCTCGGCTGACCTTGTGGTCCTTGTCCCGCATCCACCGCTGTTCCTTCTGATTGCGTCGTTTGATAGCCTTCGGCTTCTTCTTTTTGCCGAGTGCCTTCCGTTCCGCACGGAACTTGCGTTTCATATACTTGTTCTTACGACCGTTCCCGAAGAAACGGGTCGTGTCGTCATCGGTGACGGCGACCGCCGGCACTTTTAGTCCGAGGTCAACCCCCATCAGCCGCACCCCCGTCCGAGGAACGGTCGGGACATGGACGGAAATCTGAGCGATCCACTTCCTTCCCTTCTTCGTGACCCTGAGCGTCCCGAGTTTGTTGGCAAGGAGTCGGGTATTCCGATTGTCCTTGTCAACCATGGCAGCACGGAATCGCATCTTCACGGACTTCCCGTCCATCCAAACGGGGAAGGAGATGCTCTCGAAGTCGAAGGAATAGTTCTGATTGTTCCAGACGCAGACCGGCTTTTTGAGGACAGGGATGCGTTTGAAATCCTCTTTCCTCGCCTTCTTGTAGATGCCGACGGCATCTCCTGCGAGTTGGTTCTTCACGGCGCTCGGAAGGGGGGTGTCGATGTCCTTGCTCGACCACCTCTTCCCGTCCTCGGAGGCGACCATGTTCGCCACGACTCGGTTGGCGGTCTGGATATAGGTCTTGCCCATCCTTTTTAGGATGGCATCCTGACGACGCGTGGCATAGATTCGAACTTCTACCGTGACGACTTGACTCATCTTTGACACCTCCTTCATCATAATAATCAACTCCATTATAGATTTACTATAAATGCATTTCATCAGGAAGAACAGTCGGGGACATGCGGTGTCTGAAGACACCACGTCCCCGAACTCGCTATCATCCCACCCCTAAAGGAGTGGGCTTTCTCGCTCGTACATTCTGTAATCTTCTGTGCGGTGAGCCGTCATGACACCTAGCCCTTTACCAGAGAGAATATGATCGAATTCAGCTATCGTCATGCCTGGTTTAAATTTCTTTCCTGGCAAGAGTCGTTTTTTCGAAGGCGCTTTAGGGGTGTATTCCTTTTGCACAAGATATAACGTGTGACCTTCTTGTTTCGTTTTGAAGATCAGATGCATGCGCTGTAAAGACCAATGATCATTTTTTCATCGTACGGATAAAATGAGAAAGCGTATAAAGCATAGTCGTCTTTGATTTCACTCAATATTACATCATGATTGAGTGTCGTGACGCCATGTTCTTTCTGTATGTATTTCTTATATGATTTTCCGTAGAGCGATTTTGCGACGTCTGTCGCGGTCATACCGAGTTTTAGTTTTTTGTACGACGTATATTCCTTTGTCGCCGCGTCGACAGAATGAGGTGCGAAAACAGCACCAATCATCGAAAGCGTGATCAGAAGCGCGAAGAGTACCTTCAACTGAATAAGGTGTAATTTTTTCGTACGTATCATCATGATTGTGTCTCCTTTGCCAAACTTATTAAAAACCGTGCGATTCTTTTCGTTTGAGATACCAGAGTAGACCGAGGGTAATGCAAAAACCAATCGCACCTATGATTCCGATGAAAAACAAACCGGTGATTTCATCACCATAACTTTTTTGAAAAAAATAGGATGAACCGAAGATGAGGCTCATGCTCATGAAAATATTGCGTAGATGGCGGAGTACTGGAACAATCATGGATAATCCCTCTTTCTTATTTTTTCGTTCGACGGATCTCGGTCGCAACAATCGAGTCCTTTGCAAACGTCACTTGAATCGTGTCACCCGTCTGAATGGCAACTGTGTTATCCGTTTTGCCATAGACGATCGTGTCCGTTGTGACGCGAATCTTTGTTAAAGCATACTGTTCGTCCGGTTTTTGTTCGCTCGGAGCGACGAATAACGTATCCCCTGTAATTTTCTCGACGATTCGTGCATCGTTCTCGTGTGTACAGGCACCAAGCAGCATACTAAGGAATAGAATAAAAGCGAAAAGCCACCGATGTGTCGGCATGAACCAGGCACCTGCTTTCATCAGTTAATAGGGTTAGATGAGATCGTATGATTATATAAATTTTACCAGTTGCGATACTGGTTGATGCGAATCACAAAAATATTCTTGCTCTGAAATGAAAGGGATTCAGGCAGGAATCGGCGTATGATTAAAGAAATACCATCATCTCGATCAGAGGAGGAAATACGATGAAGGCAGCCATCTGTACCCGCTACGGATCCCCTGACGTCTTGCACATCACAGAGGTACCACGCCCGGTTCCAAAATCAAACGATCTACTGATTAAAGTACATGCATCTGCCGTCCATTCCGGAGATCGTCGCATGCGTTCGCTCGATGTTCCACTGTTGGGGAAGCTTCCAATGCGTCTGGCTGTCGGCTTCAAGCGACCGCGACAACCGATTCTTGGCGTCGTTCTTGCCGGAGAAGTCGTCGAAGTCGGTCAAGACGTCAAGCAGTTCCAAGTCGGAGACCGTGTCCATGCCTTGACGGGATTTGGCTTCGGTGGATACGCCGAATATGCATGCGTGTCTGAGAAACGTTGCATTGCAAAAATGCCGCAACATGCATCATACACGGAAGCGGTCTGTCTCCCGTTCGGTGGTACGACGTCGCTTCATTTCTTCCGGAAACTCCAAATCGATCAGATGAAGACGATCTTGATTTACGGTGCGTCGGGCGCTGTCGGGACGGCTGCCGTTCAACTCGCAAAAGCAAAAGGGCTGCAGGTGACGGCTGTCTGTAGTGGACGAAACACGGAGCGGGTCAAAGCGCTCGGTGCCGATCACGTCATCGATTATACAAAGGACGGCTACGATGGATTGTTGCTGAAGTACGATGCCGTCTTCGATGCGTCCGGAAAGATCAATAAGACGCAAGCGAAACGGCACGTCAAACAAAACGGCGCCTTTGCATCCGTCGCGGGACAAGGTGTGGCGAGAGAACGGAAAGAAGATCTACACTATTTAAATGAACTGTTTGAAGCGGGACGATTCAAAGCCGTCATCGACCATATCTATTCACTTGATGAGATCGTCGAAGCGCACCGTTATGTCGACGCTGGGCAAAAATTCGGTAACGTCGTCGTGTTAATAGCAAACGAATGATTCATCGAACCACCTGATTCAGGTGGTTTTTTTATGGTTATCCAATATATGTTAAAATAAAATAGGCTATTTTAAGGATGGGGGGATATAGCGATGATGAAACAGATTCATGCGTTTGAGACAAAAACGGACTATGAGAAATACGAAGCGGTCACGCATCGCTTTCGAACACGGTTAGACGAGTATCAAACGATCTTACAAGAGAAGTATCAACTGATCGACGTACCGAAAGGAATCGTTTGGACGTCAGCGGAACTCGCGACGACGGTCTTCTCAGACATTCCGATTCCAGCGTTTACGAATAAGGACTTGATCTACATATCACCAGACGTTGCAGAGTGGCGGATGCTATTTTTGTCTCAACTCGACGGGAAGGACGTACCGCATATTCGAGCGTTCTACGAAACGCTTACTGAAGATCACGTCTTGACGATTGCTGGTCATGAACTGACCCATCATTTGGATTTGTTCGTTGATGAATTCGACGATGAGAGAGAAGACGGAATCTGGTTCGAAGAGGGAATGTGTGAGTACCTCCCCCGGAAGCACCTGTTGTCGGACGAAGCATTCAAGCGAATTACTTTAATTGAGACAGAGCTGGTCGAGCTCTTTCAGGGAGAGTATGGAGCGCGTTCGATTGATCAATTTGGGAGTGCCTCCTATGCCGGTAGTCTGTGGAGTATCATGTTTGATTATTGGCGGAGCTTTCTCGCGATCCATCATCTCATCGAGGAACGGTATGACGGGAACGTCTTACGCGTTTTTGAAGCATATCGGAACTGGCATGAACAGGGGCGGATCGTGCCGCTATCGGAATACTTCAATCTTCAGACGGTAAGACGCTAAGCTGTGTTTGTAGTGGAGGAGGGCTTATGAATCGTTACAGTATTCTTTCGTTATCTGCATTCGTCTGTTTTTGTTTCTTCTTTTTCCTGATGAAGAGCGGAGTCAGTCTGAAAGGGTTTGGAACTGTCTATATCTTACTTCTGTTTATCATTCCGTTAGTCGGCGTATAAACAGGGTACAAAACGAAGCACCGAATACTCAAGTGGGGATTCGGCGGTGTCCATCTCATTACGTTCTGCATGATGTCATATTTGCTATTACTAGCTTACGGTATTTCTGAGCAGTGAAAGGTGTTAAAAGAAAAGGTCAGATGATTCCGTGTAAAAAAGGAAACTTCTGACCTTTCGTGATATGTAGTGTGAAATAAGAAATCATCACGTGATTTAGTCTCGCTTTGGCAAACTAGTCGTTGTGCCCATCTCAACGACGTGATCATCTTGAAGACGATACAGGAAATATTCTTCTTGTTGAAGCCCTTGACCCTGTACTTTCACGGCAATCTGATAGCGTTTTTCCTTGTCGCGGTGTTTGTCGTCATAGGCAGAATGGAGTGAGGCGACATGTGCTGGACCGTACTTTTTCACGACATAGGCCTCAACTTTTGTGCTGACATGCTGCTCGAATCGTTCATCGTATCGGACGTCTAAGTAAAACAGCAGTCCACCTAGTAGGAGAAAGACAACCAAAACGTTGATTCCGATTTTTTTCAATTCATCACTTCCGATCGTTCCATAGCATTAAACCTAGAAAAGCTGTTACAGATGATCGGAAGACGATGCATCATAACAGCGATTGAATCATTAATTTGAAAATCTACATCATTTGAGTGATTGCTTTAGATATCGACTCTAACTAATTTAAGAATGATGATGATCGTGATAGCTGAGAGCGCAAAAGAACCAGCATAAGCGAGTTGTTTTTTCAAAGGTATCTCCTCCTCATGAAAGTATTACCATTAGTATGTCATTAAACGAGATATATGTAAAATTAATTCCATATTTTCAACGCGATTTTTAGCACAGTGTTTCATGAAGAAAATGACAACATCCCTACTCATCGGTTCGTCAAGGCAGTAGGGATGTTATTTTCATGTCCACCAATCCGGTGGAGTATATCTCGTTAAAAGATCTTTCTCGACAAGTCGCTGCTTCACATAAGACGTGACACTTGGAAGTAGCGTATCCATGTTGGCAGGGTGCACCATGACCTCAACGGATGAACCGGGTGAAATTGAATCAAGTGTCGCAAACGAAACGCCCTCTCCATAAAACCGCTCATCGAAGCGATTCGTCAGCCAGAGATCCCGGTGCTTCTCGTTCCCCGCAGCACGGAACGTCGTTTGATATTCATTAGCGAGCTCGACGATGACAGAGTCGATCGCGGACCAGCCGTGGATATGATGGTGACTGTCTAAGTGGTGCAACGACAGCCCGGTAGCAAGAAAAGCTTCAATCTGGGCTTTCCATTCCAGGTAGACGTCTTCAGGATCCGGTGGCTCTTCCTTCAAAAAGCGACTCGTGAAACGAAACGTCCCGTCCTCCTTTGTTAACGACTGACTTGTCGAAGCGAGCGGTTTTCCCCAAGAGAGCACGAGATGTACGCCGACATGCAGGTCCGGGTGTTGCTGAGAAAGTCGAACAGCTTCTTCGACCGCATGTCCGTTCATCATCAGCGTCGTCGAATTGACGGGACCGTAAAGATGACTCTCGATGATGCCTTGGTTAATACCCGTCGTCAAACCGAAATCATCAGCATTGACGATTACACGCGTCTTAGGCATGTGCCGTGCCAGTCAGCGAGAGTGCTTGATCAAGCACTTGATCGCCCTTCATCAACCCGTATGCCATGTTGTCAATCACAGCAACCGGCACGTTAACTGCTGAACGGATTTTATTCTCGAGGTAGCGGACTTGCGGACCGATCAAGATGACGTCCATCGTCGTATGTTCCTTTAGTCGCGATTCGGGTACTGCTTCGATCGTTGCGTCAAGTCCTCGTGCTACGGCTTCCGTCCGCATTTTTTCTACTAAGATTGAAGTGGACATGCCTGCTGAGCAGACGAGTAAGATGTTCATTTCGTTTCCTCCAGTCGATTGATTTTCGTGATCATGTCGATCATCTCGGTCGCCAGTTCCTTGACCGTCATCGCTGTCATCAGATGATCTTGAGCGTGGACAAGTAGGACACTCATCTCGTTGCTGGTTCCTCGTGCTTCTTCTTGTAAAAGTTCTGTCTGAAGTTTGTGTGCCTCAAGAAACGAAGTCTCTGCTTCCTCGAGTTTCGCTTGAACAAGTGCTTCGTCACTGCGTTTAGCAGCAGCGATCGCTTCAAACGCACTCGAGCGTGCATTTCCGGCATGTAGGATGATCATGAACGATAATTGTTGGATCGATTCTGTCTTCAACTGATTTTCTCTCCTTCATGTATACTGTCTTTGTTTCGATTGATTTCGGCAGTCATGGCGCGCGCTCCTGCTACGACGAACGGGATATAGATCAATGTCGCGAGCGTCAGATTGAACACCTGAAGCAGGACACCGCGGATGCTACCACCGGTGACAAGGTACCCGCTAATGATCGGTGGTGTCGTCCATGGAACGATGGCGACCGTTTTCGGTACCATCCCAGTCGATAGTGCGACATACGAGACGACCGTCAAGACGACCGGTGCAAGGATGAACGGGATCAGCATGACCGGGTTGAGCACGATCGGCATGCCGAAGATGACCGGTTCGTTGATATTGAATAGACCGGCGGGTGCTGATAGCTTAGCGACTTGATGATAAGGATGATTGCGTTGTTTCCTTACGACAATGAAGATCGCAAGTAGGAGTGACAATGTCGCACCGGAGCCACCCATAAAGACGAAGGCATCGAGGAACGGTTTCGTTACCGTATATGGCACGTCATAGGCGGAAGCACCAGCTTGAAAGGCAGCTAAGTTCTGTTCAATCAGCGGTAAGTAAATCGGCTCGATGACCGACCCGATGATGTTCGTGCCGTGTAGACCGAAGAACCAGAGGACATGGTTCAAGAGGGCGATGATCAGACCAGCAGCGAGCGAATCACCGAAGCCTTGAAGCGGTTGTTGGATTGCCTTGAAGATGACCTCAAAGATGCTGAGCTCGAGTTTCACTTGGATGAGCAACTGGATCGCAGCAACGACCGTCAAAATGATCATTGAAGGAATCAAGGCTTGGAACGATCGGGTGACACCACCGGGCACACCCTCCGGCATTCGGATCGTCAGCTTCGTATGAATGAGAAAACGGAATGCTTCCGTTACGAGAAGCGAGACGATGATGGCGACGAATAAGCCTTGGGCGCCGAGCCAAGCGAAGCTGAGTCCCCAGTCCTTCGTGACCGGAACGAGCATCACGTAAGACGCGATCGACAAGATACCAGCGGCGAGACCATCGATATCGTAGGACCGTGCCAAGTTATAGGCAATCGAGAAGGCGACCAGTAAGCCGAGGATTGCGAAGGATGCATTCCAAATGTTGCCGCCGAGCCGTTGCCAACTACCTTCACCGAAAGCGGCATTCATCGAGCCAACGAAATCGAGCGACCAGCTACCGATCTGGATGGCAGGGAAGTTATTGATTAGAATCGCGAGTGAGCCGACGATGATGAGCGGCATGACGGAGACAAAGCCGTCACGGATGGCGACAAGATGGCGCTGGGAACCGATCCGTCCGGCAATTTCAATGAACTTATTCATGAGAGAACCTCCTTAAGCTGGAATTGGGGTAAGTAAGATTGATGTGAGCGAAACAGCTCTTTAAGTAAGGCATCGATCCGTTTTTCGTCTTGGATCAATGGATTCATAATGGCAGCGACATAAGCGTCCTCGTATTTCCCAGATACGGCTGCTTGAATCGTCAGTTCCTCGAACGTCTTCAAGTTCGTGATCAGTCCACGGACGGGGAGTGGTAAGCTACCGATCGATAGCGGACGCGGTCCGGCTTTTGTGATGACAGCGTTGACCTCGATGACGGCATCTTCCGGTAAGTCACGGATCGTCCCTTGATTCAGCGCATTGACGGTCTGGATATCACCCCGGTCGTTATAGAGCGAGTCCATCAAGTTACATGCAGCGTCCGAGTAATACGCTCCACCGCGTTGTTCAAGTTCCTTCGGTTTTACATCGAGCGATACATCTTGGTATTGCTCAAATAGTCGGCGCTCGACTTCTTGGACGACTTCAGCTCGTGTCCCGTTCTCTTCGTAAGCTTGTCGATCTTTTGCGAGCACGTCACGTGTTTGGAAATAATATTGATGGTACGGGTTCGGCAACAGCTTGATTGAATTCAGAAATGAGTCGGACCAGCCGAGTCCAACGATATTCGCTGGCGAGTAGTCGTTTCCATCACGCAACGCAGTGAGTACATCTTCTGTCCGATCGACACCATTCACCGTGACATGTCGACCAAAGATGAAGTGATTCAACCCGATGAATTCGATCGAGACGTGCTCGACGGGAGCGTGTAGGATTTCAGCGACGGAGTTCCGCATGTTGAACGGGATGTTGCAGACACCAATCACTTTCTGATGCTTGGAATGTTTCAAAAGTGCCTCGGTCACGATGCCGGCTGGATTCGTGAAGTTGATCAACCAGGCGTCGGGACAGAGTTCAGCCATCTCGTCCGCGAGTTCGAGCAAGACGGGAATCGTCCGGAACGCCTTGAACATACCGCCAGCACCATTCGTCTCTTGACCGATGAAGCCATGCTTGAGTGGAATGCGCTCGTCAAGAGCCCGTGCCGATAGACCCCCGACGCGGATTTGCGTCGAGACGAAGTCGGCTCCACGGAGGGCTTCTCTTCGATTGAGCGTCCAACGAAGCGTGATCTTCAAGTTAGACTTGTCAATCATCCGTTGTGCGAGTTTACCAACAATTTCGAGCTTTTCTTTTCCGTCCTCGATATCGACGAGAACGACCTCGTCGACCGGAAAGGAATGGTGACGCAAAATGAAACCTTCGATGATTTCCGGTGTATAGCTGGAGCCTCCACCGATGATGACGACCTTGAGTGGCATGTTGTAAATTCCTCCTCATGAAAGCGATTTCTTTTTGTTATAACAAATGTAACAAATAATACAACTTAAGACAATAATAAAATACAAATAATACAAATAAAGATTTGTATTTGCATTTGTATGATGTCTGTATCACAATAAAGGCACAAAGGATAAGAGGAGGAGGTGGCATGATGTCGCAATCAACATTACAGACGGCAATTAAAGAAGAATTGCTATCGCGGATCAAGAGAGGCTATTACGAAGAAGGGAAAAAATTCCCGACAGAGTATGTGCTGTGTGAGGAATTTGATGTCAGTCGGACGACCGTTCGAGGGGCATTGAACCAGTTGACGCTAGAAGGATACTTGATCCGACAACAAGGACGTGGAACGTTCGTTGCGGGCAAAAAAGTCCGACAGACCTTATCGCATACACCGAACAACTACGCCGCTCAATTAGCGGTGCAAGGGAAGCGAGGCGAGGTGTCGCTAATCCAATTATCCGTCGTCTCTGCGACTGATGTCCTGACAGAGGTTTTTGCAGTAGAGGAACAGGCACCGATCCAGAAAATCGAACGGATTCGTCATGCTGACGGTGAACCGACACAATATGAGATCTCATTCATCCCGTGGTCGATTGCTCCAGGAATTACGAAGGAACAGGCGGAGCATTCGTTGTTCGATACGTTAGCAAAAGTCTTTGATATCCAGGTGGCGAAAACGACAGAGTCACTTGAAATCGTTCTAGCCGATGAAGCGATCAGTAGTCATCTGAAATGTCCAGTCAATGCACCGTGTTTCTACATCGAAACCGTAACAGAGGATCAAGGGGGACAAATCATCGAGTATTCGCGTTCCTATTTCCGTGGGGATAAGACGAATTTCGTGATTGAACGTTCGTATCGTTAAATTGAATAGCGTTGTTGTCGAGCAAAGCGAAAAAAAGGTTGTATCCATTTACACATCGAAATGGACGCAACCTTTTTGACGTCATGCGTTTGTTTTAACTTACATCATACTGAGTAAAAGCTGAGGGTGCTGTTCATGTAACGAATCGTCTTGGATATAACGATGAAAGGACAATGACGAATCGTTCATATGGAAAAGCGTCAGCTGTCGACTCTCGAAGTCCACTTCTTCTATGTAGACAAGTTCTTTGCTACTACCAGAATCACTGGTTTGACGCATGGATAAAGGAGTTCGTTCCCGTAAAGCAATGAATAATATGACTTCCATTTTGTAAGTCATAGGAACAGAAGCATCATGGTAAAGATGAATGGATGAATCGATGGAAAGGCAAATCGGCCGGTTCATGGTGTGTAACGGTGCAGGATGAGTCATTTCTTTTTGAAGGTGCTGCATGGTGGACCTCCTTGTAATAAGAACGTATGTTCATATTATGTGGTGTAGATCCATTTTTTGCAATCTTATTTAACGGCAATGATTTATGAATGTGTTGTCCATCATCGTTCAAGTTGCATTGTCAGAGATAGTACCACGCTTTTCATAAAAAGGATGCTGATATTCTCATATATCTTGGGATAATCGAATCATATCGGTACACCGGATTCCATTTTCGATGATTTCCTCTTCATAGTGTCTCAAGAAAAAGTTCATGTCGATTCCGACGATCCGGAATCCACATTTTTGGTAAAGTGCTAACTGTCCAATGCTTGAATTTCCTGTTCCGATCTCTATGGTGGTGTATCCCATTGTTTTAGCTGTGTTAATCGCATGTCGTAAAAGATCCTTCCCGACACCTTTTCCTTGGTACAACTCGTCCACTGCGATATTTACGATTTCTATTGTTTGCGGTCTTGTCGGGAGAAGTACATACACGCCGATCCATTGTTCATTGTTTTCAGCAACGAAACAATGACCTCTTTTTACATAGTTTTCGACTAACTTCAGAGACGGGTCCGCCGCTAGCAAGAGCTCCATCGGAGGAGTCTCATGGATGGACAATTGATGAATATCTACATTCATAACTGTATACTCCTTACATTTTAAGATTAATTAGCGAACCACTATTTTTATTTCCTTTAAACGTACTATCATTTAATAAAAACCAGCATCTGATAAATAATCAGGTGCTGGTTTCATATTGTAAAGAGTCAATACCCAAGACAAATAAGTTTTTTTAACTCGGCATATGTTGAAGTTCATTATAAAGAACGTAGCTTCCTGAGGGAATGTCTTTTGCGCGATACATGGCGAGATCCGCGTGCTGTAGCATCTCGAGCATACTCGAGGCATCCGTCGGATAGGAGGAGATACCGATGCTTGGCGGACAAGAAATCATATGATTGGCAATCTCATAAGGTGCTTGTAACGTGCTCAACAACTGAGTTGCCATACGATGAAGTTGTTCGTATGATTTAACATTCTTTAAAAGTAATGTAAATTCATCACCGCCTTGTCGTGCCATCATGTCAAAATCCGTTTCGAATGATTGTAGTCTTCTAGCAACAGCTTTCAATAACTGATCACCGATATCGTGTCCAAGTGTATCGTTGACTGCTTTAAATTGATTTAAGTCCATGAAAAATAAAGACACATTTGATGAAGGATGAAGAGAATTACTTTTAATGAGCTTTAACAGTCGTTCTTCGAACGCAAGCCGATTGAATAGTCCTGTCAGCGCATCATGATAGGCAAGGTATTGAATACGTTGTTCATTTCGTTTTATTTCAGTCACATCTTTACCGATACCGAAGATTCCAACAATTTCGTTTTGGACGATGATTGGAACATTGGTGATGTTCATATACATACTGGAACCCAATGCATTTTCAACAACGGTCTCATAACTTCGTGGCATACCTTTAAATACTTCCTTTAATTCTTTCGCGACCGTCATCCGGTGTGTATCTTTGACATAGCGAAGGCTATCTTGACCCATCAAGTCAGTTTTAGAGACACCGAGAAGATCGCTACAGGCAGTATTCGCACTATCGAATTGACCTTTAAGGTCCGTTGAATACACTGGATCTGGATGGTATTCGAACAAGGATTTATACCTTTCTTCGCTTAATTCAAGCGTTTGTGCTTGATCGTAGTAGCGACGGACTAATTTATGATTCTCGATAATAATTAAGACTTGCCGGGTAATGACGAGTAAAATGGAAAGTCCTGAACCTACTGTCACGATATCGAAACTACGCGAGTGAAATCCCATGAAGACGAACAGAATCAAGACTCCCCCATAAGGCGTGAGCATTTGAAAAATATTTAACTTTTCGTGATGAGTCGTTAACGTTGTACTTATAGTATTTGGCTGATGTTGAAGACCTGAAAAAGCTAAAACGATCATTGCTATGATGAACAGAGGGTCAATTAAACTACCTGAGATGTATGTGTCTTGAGCAATCAAATACAAGTAAACAGAGTCAGCGATTGCTTGTATCGTGACGGCTGCGATAATGAGATACATGGATAAACTCTTATCTTTACTCGTAAGATTAAAAAATAAAAAGGAGGCGGCGACTAACATACCCAAATCTCCTAAAGGATAGATTAAGGAAACAATGAGAGCATTAATGGTTGCCACACTCGTATCCAGAATAGGTTCGATTAAAAAGTGCCAAGAAAAGGTACTCGCAACGACTAAAATGATCATGACATCAAATAAGAATGAAATGCGTTGCTGTATTGCTGCATCCTTCAAAATTTTGTATATCAAAGCGTAAAGCAGGAAAAGGACTTGAAGAATGTAAAACACGTCTGGCCATCCTGGAAACGCCACGTTTTTGTGGAAAATACTTTCTGTGAAAAACCAAATCAATTCGGCGACTAAATAACAAAAGGTGCCGAAAGCGATAAGTAACCAGAACTTACGATCATTTGAATCAGCCCATTTGATAGCAATCTTTAAGTAGAGAAGGGCGATCAACAACCCTGCAATCGAAAAGATATTTCCCCCTAGTGCTTCAAGGAATTGAGAATCAGAAAAAGTGAAAATCCATCCATAATAGCCTAACGCATAAAGTAGAATGATTAGGATAAAACTTTTAGGTTGTTTAAACATGCTATTCATATACTCCTTCTTATCATATTCACTTAGTATACAATGAGCTTATTTTTTGAAAAGAACTTGTTTATAAAACAGGTCTATACTGACTTATCAGACAAAGCATCTTCTAATAACGCCTTAAGAACAAGGTAGAAAAATAAGTCGCAATCATAAAGTGTATGATATAAGCGATCAAACGTCATCTACATCATGCACTTTAAAAAAATTTAGAGAGAGGTAGTCTTCAAAACATCTTGTGTTTGAAGTAATGTAACAAATGCGGCAAAATCGATTGGGCGTGAGAATAGGTAGCCTTGACCGATCGTACATCCATAGGAAGTGAGAACCTCTTTTTGTTCAATCGTTTCAATTCCTTCCGCTACGACGGTTAAATTAAGATTCAAGCCAAGCTCGATGATCGTCTTGACCATAGGCGATTTTTGATTAGGAGTCAGGCGATCGATGAACGATTTATCGATTTTCAATGTATCAATCGGAAGTTGCTCGAGTACATTTAAGGAAGAATACCCTGTTCCGAAGTCATCGATGGATGTTTTAATCTGCGAGGTCTTCAAACATTGCAAAATCGAAACGCTCTCTTTGATGTTTTGAACAATGCTCTCTGTAATCTCAAGCTCGAGCCACTGCGGGTCAAGAGATGTCTCTTCAAGAATCTCGATGACACGCTGACAGAAGTTTGGATTTTGGAATTGAAGAACAGAAACATTGACCGATAGAAGCAAAGGTTCGAATCCTAAAAGCTGAAGTTGTTTACTTTGGTAGGTCGCAGTGAATAGGACCCACTCCCCGATTTCATTGATCAGACCAGCTTCTTCAGCGATTGGAATGAACTCAGCTGGTGAAATCCATCCGAACTTTGGATGATGCCAACGGAGCAATGCTTCCATACCAATGATTCTCCCAGAACGAAGATTGACTTTAGGTTGATAGTAGACACTTAATTGTTGCTCACGTATTGCATTTCGTAAGTATGATTCAATTTCAAGCTTTCGTACTAAGTTGGATTGAAGTTCAGTTCCATAGTAAACGAATGTGTAATTTACATTCTGTTTAGCTTGATAAAGAGCTTCAGCTGTATGAGCCTGTATTTCTTCGATCGTCAAACTTTGGTCAGGAAATATACTGACACCACTATGCGCTACAATATTCAATTCTAACTCCTTTAAACGGATAGGCGCTGCAAGATGAATGAATATCTTTTCATTCACAACAGTGATACTAGATTTCTCTGTTTTTAGAAGCACAATCATAAACTCATCTTCACTGTACCGATACATTTTAAAATTCTCTTTCAATACATGTTTTAAGCGGAAAGATACTTCTTTCATGATCTGTTCCCCGACATGATGCCCGAAAATATCTGTGTACATTCGAATCCGTTCTACTTGAAGCAATATGAAGGCAAGCGGTGCATGTTCATCTTTGAGGCTATTTTTAGTGTCTAGTAAAAAAGATGCACGATTGCCTAGACTCGTTAATGGATCGATATATGCGATTTGGTTTAATTCTGCTAATAATTCACTATTTTTCATGACAGTAAAAGCTTGTCTAATAATGATAAGAAGAAAAATCATAATCCATCCTGTACTTAAGGCATTTAAATTCCAAGCATAGCTTTGCATCATTAGGATGGAGGGGATCAAGATGCTCGAATAAGGAAAGATAAATTCTTTCTTTGTTGAAACATCAAGAGCAAATGGATCAATCATACTTTCTTGTCTTGGCTCTTTTTCATGATATCGAGCAGTGTAACCGATAAATAGTAATGCGATAGTCCAAATCAAATCGACACTGCCACCTGATATATAGCTGTTCTTAATTGTAAATTGTGCAAAAGTGATATCTCCGATGACTTGTAAAAATAAACCGATGATCAAATAAGTCAAATATACATTTTGTTTGTTGAATAGAATTAAATAATATAGCGTAATTATAAAAAAAGAATTCCTAAATCTGCAATTTGGAAAAGAAATATATGGGCGCTGTACCACAGAGACTGCTGATTAATCTGATAGAGCGGATAAAGCAGGTAATGATAACTAATTGAAGTCGCGGCTATCATATAAATCATTGTATTAAAGAAGAATGCCGAATTTGAAAATTTTCTCGTTTGATTCAAAAGTTGATTTAACAGTGCAGCAAAGTAGAAAAAGTAGGAGCAGACCCAAGTTAAGGATGATAAGTCCGGTGTAACCATGACATGATTCTTAACAAGTAAGATGATCCAAACAAGTGTGCCAAGGGCGGAAAAACTCGTTCCAAGACCTAAAAACATCCAAAAACGTTTAGAAGAGTCATTTTTAAAATAACTTTTTATAATCCAACTCGTACTTAAAATACCTACGAACAACTGGACCGTGTTTAATAGAACCAATCGCATCCATTCAGATCCTTCAAAAAAATGGTTCCCATACCAAAATAATAAACCAATTCCGATGGACAGAAGGAAGGGGTAACTTATAGTTGTACGCAAAGATTGTTCCTCCCTTATGTTTAAATAGCTTTCAAATAAGTATCGGATATATTAGATTTATATTTAACATAATGTTCTAATGTCATTCAGAATTAAAAAATTGTTCCTAGTATGGTAACGAACTAAAAATAAACCTAGATCTCTCAATTGAGTAGTGGGCTAACCTAAAATTTTGAGACAATATAAAACACCTTCGGAGTGGTACACTTTTAAAAAGTACTAACATCGGAGGTGTTTTTGCATGGGCAAAAACGTATATTCAAGTGAAGTGAAATGGGCAGTAGTCAAAGATAAGCTGAGTGGTAAGTTAACGACGAGAGAAATCATGGAGAAGTACGGAATCAAAAATGAATCTCAAATCAAAACATGGATGAGATGGTATCGCTCTAACGAACATTATCGATTTGATCAGCCAATCGGTAAACAATATACCTATGGACATGGTCCAGATTCTGCGAGTGAGGATGACAAGAGAGAACGACAAATGTCACATCTGAAGATGGAAAATGAGATCTTAAAAAAGTACATGGAAATCGAAAGAGAGTTGAGAAAGAAGTAGTCATAAAAATTGTAGAGTTTCTTCGGAGAAAGTATACAATCACCGCCATTCTTAGCGCTTTGAATGTACCAAGAGCAAGCTATTACCGTTGGATTAAGGAATCTGTGAAAGCACCTTCGGTGCTCGAAAAAACCGTCATTGAACTAAGTAAACAGACGAAGTGTCGGAATGGACATCGAAAAATAAAGGCATTATTACAGCAAATCTATCAGTTAAAAGCCAATCGGAATACCGTACAGAAAATCATGCAAAAACACCATCTCCAATGTCGGATCAAGCCGAAGCGAAGATGGAAGTCTCAAGGTGAGCGCATCATAACGGCACCGGATCTCATCAAGCGCGATTTCACAGCAAGTAAACCGAATCAAAAGTGGGTGACGGATATCACCTATATCCAATACGGCAGCACGACGAAATATCTTTCCGCCATTATGGATCTTTTTAATAACGAAATCGTCGCATACAAGTTATACGAGCATCAACAAACGTCTCTTGTGATTGATACGTTGAAGATAGCGCTTGAGAATCGAAACTATCCCGAAGGGGTCATCCTTCATTCGGACCAAGGAAGTGTCTATACGTCATACGCCTTTCAAGAATTCGTTAAAAGGAATCACCTAACAAGCAGCATGTCTCGTAGAGGAAACTGTTGGGACAACGCAGTTATCGAATCGTTCCACTCTAATTTAAAGTCCGAGGAATTCCAGTACGTCAAATTTAATTCACTAAGAGACCATGAGGTCTCTGAACGCGTTACTAATTACTTAAATTACTATAACGAAGAACGAATCCAAGAAAAATTAGGCTACCTGACACCGAAAAAATACGGTGTACAGGCAGCCTAATCAAGGTGTTTTATATGTGTCTCATATTGCTAGGTCAGTCTATAGATCTAGGTTTATTTTTAGTTCTTTATTGTTTTTTAAGTCTCTTAGTGTAAACGACCAAAAAACTTTTTTATCGTTATGTTTATTAATTTGAAACTTTCAAGTTTACAACTTGGTACGTCGTTTTCGTTCCATTCGTGATGCTATACGCCAGTACACCGTCCTGGTAAAGAGGAAGGGATACCAACTCTTCAAAGTCCGTCAGGGGAGCAACCGTCTTCGCTTTTAGGTCCGCGTACATCAACTGATTAATACCTTCGCGGAAGATGACTTGTGTGTTCGAGAGAAAACGAATGCCACTAATCGTCGTCTGGGCACTTGAAGCGGAATAGTTCAGCGTCTTTTGGTCCAATCCGATGGGCTGGAAAATGGCGTCTCCTTCTGTTCCAAGAGCGAAATAGGTGCCGCTACGACTGAAATCAATCAATCCGGACAACTCTTTTTTATACGCACCATCCAATGTCTCGAGCACTCGGACGTTCTTTCCGTTTTTGTAGTGAGACGTGTATAAGGTCACGCCGTCATCGCTATCGCGGTGCTCGTACGTGAACAGACCATCTCGTGTTTTTCCTGTTTTTAAAATGAAGGACTGGAGTGGCGTGATCTTTCCGGTTTTTAACGAATAAGACTTTAACGTGGAAATCGTTTTTTGTTCAGTCGCTTCCTGCGTGATCCAGGACGCACGTGTTGACGTGACATCGATATGCGGCGGGGACGTATCGAAACGACTTTCGCCAGCATCAAGTGTCGTCACCTGATTCGTCGTAATCTTCAGTTGGCGAATCGACCACTTCACACCGGTCTTTGTCGGCTGTTCCGTTTCGACCCATAGTAAAAACTCACCTGTACCCGTCATCATCGGGATTGCACTCTTCGTCGCACGGACGATTTTGTTATACTTTCGTTTTGTATCGTATGTATAAATGGTGCTCTTATTTTTTTGTGGATCGAAGTAGAAAATTTGGTCATGATAAGAATACTGTGGATTGAATGAAACGTGGAGTTTACTTAGTAAAGGAGAGAGGTCGTATGTCTTCGTTTGACCTAACGTGACGCGCTCTGTCTGCTTTCCTAGTTCGACCGGATGCTGATTCGTAGCTTCGGTCGTTGCTTTCTTGGATGAAACGTTCACTTGTTCAGATGGCGCGACATTTTTTTGTGCTACACGCGGTGTTGCTTGTTCTTCTATTATGGAACAACCCGCTATCGTCCAAACGACGGTCGAGAGACAAAAAACGGTTGCGAATCGATGTAATTTCATATCGGATAGCTCCTTCAAAGGTTTTCGGAAACGTAAGTCATTGCTGTACATCATGTGGAGAGGGAGTCGGACGACGGGTGTGATGAAACACGAGATACCACCACTTTAATGTGTAGGCGAACAAGAAGACACACATCCATGCCCACGGTCGAAGTGTCGTCAATCCTTCGTAAAAATGTCTGAATTCTGTAATGTCAAGTCGGTACATGGAGTTCCAAATGAATAATGCATACATGAAAAGCATTGCTAACATCGCTCGAATCGATGCTTTTCTCAAGGCTGGATGCTTGATCGCGACGAAGATTGCACTGATAAGCGTGATGAAAAAGAAAGCATAGGACAATACCCACACCCACAAATCGTTGGTTGGTCCCATATGTATTTTCCTCCTCAGTTAATCATGGATGCGTCTAGAAGATCGTCTAAACAAAACAGAAAGAATGACATCGATCAGTAACCCGATCAAGAACCAACTGATCAAAGTCAGGATGTAGATCAGGAACAGCGGGATATGGAAGGAATCCAGCCAAGTTCCGAGGAAGGAACGTGACTCAAGTAGCCAGAAAACAGGGCTTGTGAGAAACAACAAGATGTTTTTGTCATCGTAACCGAAAGCATTAAATAAACAGACGGCAAGTGAAAGCAAGGGAAGCCAGAAACGAAAATCTTTTCGCATGATTATTCATCTCCTGTTTGAGTGGGATGCGTTTCATTGGACTTGAATCAAAAAAGCGGATAGACCGTCACCGCGTTCGTTCTACCGTGCACGAATTCCATAGATGTATGTTCCTTGAGCAGACGGTGCGGTGAAAACGCCATTTTTTAATGAGACCTGCTCACTTTTTGTTTTTAAATCCCATCGTACGACTTGAAGTATATATGGTTCACTATCAAAAGAGAGATGGATTTTGTCGTTTGGTGACACGATGACGGGTTTACTTTTTCAGTCATATAGCGCATCGACATAAATCATGTCAGCACATTGAGCACTGAATAAACTAAACCAGCAAGAAGAATCTTGAACAGTCGAAATGGGCTTAATGTTTATTTCGACTTATGGGTCGTAAGCTTCGGTACAAAATGGTTCAAAGTAAATAAAGTAGCAATCAGTATAGCTAAACAATCAATCAAAACATATTTCAGAATAGAAGTATTTTCTCTAAGAAATCAATATCATAAAACCTATAAATAGTCATTATATGGTTTTTTCCACAAAAGACTGTTGAATCCCTTCAAATGGATAGAGAAATTTTGAATGAGTCATCCGTTTCTATTTGTGACGGTTAGATGTTCGCAATTCATTGAAACCTTTTAAAGAGACAAACAATCGGTTTGGTATCAACATAGAGGGCACTTCTCTTATTGAATGGAATCACTAAACAAAAATGATGATGAGTAGGTTCTTTCGAAATTGACGTTTTCGCCACATATAGATTTATCCCTCATTTTTCTCAACCTGTGTCATAGGTTTATACCATACAAGATTGCGTCCTCTTCGTTTCGCCTCATAGAGTGCTCGATCAGCATCTTGAACGATATCCTGCAGGTTCTCTTTCTTGTTATGAGACTGTTCATGAAAAGCTAAGCCAATCGATACGGTAATCTGAATAGGGTGCTCGTTCTTAATCTGATAGTCATAAATCGAGCTAGTTGCTCGAATGACTTCAGCCAGTTCATATGATCGGAATAACTGTAAGTTTGGACAGACCATGATGAATTCTTCACCTCCATAACGACCGACAATGACGGAGTCCGGACAATGGTTTTGTAATAATCTACTGATTTGACGAAGAATCGCATCGCCTTGATCGTGTCCATATACATCATTGATACGCTTAAAATGATCGACGTCAAGCATTAAGATCGAAAAAGGAGTTTCTGTTTTTAGCAGTTGTCGAACAGATTCTTCAAGTTTTCGGCGATTATACAGACCGGTCAACCCGTCAATGCCTGCCTCCTGGCATGCTTGATGATAGCGGGCATATTGAGCACGTATCGTTTCGAGAGAGGCATGGATTAAAATACCCGATCCGAAGTGAATCAATATGAATTGTAGTGTATTCGTTTCCTTCATGTGTGAAGTCGATTCTATGAAATAAATGAGAGGAAGGGAAATTAGGAGACTCGCCGCAAGCAGAACAAAAAAACTGATTGACTGGGTGATCATTCTTTTTTTCAGAAGTATGATGACATAGAAGACTACTCCATACGTGAGAACGTAACTCATGGCATGCCAAATGTCAGTCGTCTGATAGACAAAGAGACCTTGACAAAGTTGCAAGGACACTAGCGTGATAAGTCCGACTTGATGTCCTCCATAGTAGAGGCTGACCATTAAAAATAGGATGGATAAATCGATGGAAAATCCATGAAGATCAATTGCTTTTAGAAGGATCCAAATACTTGCAGCATTCGAGAACAAAATGAGTGAAACCAAATGAATGATACTTGAGAGTTCGGCTTGACGGGATTGAACCATTGAAAGAAAAATGCACTGGAGATCAGGATTAACAGTAGTGACGATACACTGACAATGAATTGATCCATAGCATGAAGCATCGAAAAAATCCTTTCGTGAGGAACCGTTGATAGAGAGTCATCAGTAAGTATCAGAGCCATTCATTCAGACGATAGAAGTGGAATGGTAAAAATGATAAGAGGTGTCTAATCGATGTATCATTCTTATATCTTTAAGTATTAAGTATACGTCATATGGTTATGTACCACTATCTATTTTTTGTAATATTCTAACTTTTTAAGGAGATTCAATTATGCACAGTAAAAAGAGTGATATCTTTTTTGCGATATCACACTCTATTTACTATAGGAAAGATTTCGTTATTTAAGTGGGATTCAAGATGAATCATCCAGCTTTTCTTGAAGAAATCATGTTCCTTTTACGAAGAAAGGAGGAATCAATGCTTCTCCCAGTGGGCTTGATAATCGAGAATATATTGACTTAGGGGAATCGGCTCGGTACCAGTCACCTCGCGGAACTGACGGTTCGTTCGTTTCGTGAGTCCAAGACTAATCGGGAGGTGTAACATGATGACTTCATTGACGTAGCTTTTCGGATATCCTTTTTGAACCATCTTCATTTGGAAGAATGGAATCGAAGGGTTCGTGTAACGGATCGTCTTTCCTAGGAGTAGCGTCATCAGACTTGCGATCTCATGGAAACCGAAAACTTCCTCGCCATGCAACGTATAGACACGATTGAAATGGGGAGCAGGATGTTCGAGGCAATGGATGACGAACGTCGCGATATCCCGGATGTCGATCATGCTTGTCTTCCCAAGACCAGCTGGCGTAACGATTTGCTCGTGAAAACGGATGTCATCACGCATGAAGAGATTCAAATTTTGCATGTAGTATCCGGGACGGATGATCGTAAACGGGATGCCGGTCTCTTGAATGATCTTTTCAATCGCATGGTGAGGTGTCAGCGGAAAGACTGGAACATCCTTGAACGAGAGATAAACAATGTGCCGGACTGAGGTGAAGCGCAAATAGCGCAGAAAGAGATGGAACTGTCGTGTTGATACTTGGGACGGATACATCAAAAAGAGTTGATCGACGCCTTTTAACGCTTGTGAAAACGTTGAGATATCGGCGTAGTCCAGGTGACGATAGTGAAAAGCATTGCCGAATTTCTCTGAAGCAGCTGCTGGGTCGATGACAGCCGCATGAAAGGGAATATGTCGCTTCATCATTGCATGACCGACGGCTAGTCCAACGTTTCCTGTGAATCCTGTTACTAAAATCGTCATGTGTAACGTCCTTCCTGTACACTTGACTGAACTGCTGTTTGATGAGAAGTAAATCATGATATGTCTAAGAAAAAGTGAGGTGGTAAATCGTCCGCTAATTGCTTTATCGTAACTTGATTGAGCGTATTAAAGAACGAAATCAGTGCAACATCTAATAGTTGATCTAACGCACGTACCTGATAACGCGTTCCCGGAAAAAGCGGACGTTCGAATAACGCGACGACATCTCCGACCCGGACAGTATGACTCAATGGGAGGAGTTGAACACCGCCTTCTCGTCCAGCATGGGTTCGTAAAAGACCTGCTCTTCCTAAAATTGAAATAATCTTCGTGAGATGCTCGTACGAGATGTTACATTGAAGCGAAATGTCTCTCGTCTTTACGTATTCTCCTCTTCGTGTCATCGATTTTGAGGTGTGTGCCAAAAAAAGTAATGTCAGTAAGCCATGTTCCGTAGCACGTTTCAACCGCACGACCGCATCTCCTTTCATTTTTGACTGACGATGATATCAGACAATCAAGAGGCAATATCGCGTCATGGAGGAAAAGGGCGCTTTCGTCATGTAAACATGCGTGTAGGAATCATCGAATGTGATCAAAGCAGAAATGAGGTGTGCGCGAATGTACCGACAGGAGAGGCTTCGCCGTTGAGGCGTAATCAGTTCATCTCTTCGAGAGTCGAAGTCGAGCAACAATTGCAATGGGTACTCTGTGAATATCGTCACCTGACAATGAATGCCGAGCCGGTGATAATAATCGACGATGCATTGACGAACGAACAGTGCTCGTTCATGAGTAATCATATGCTTTGCCCTCCTCTTCATTTACCCAATCGGATAGGTGGTCTTTTATATATTGCCGAAGGGTGATCGGTCGTTCACCAATTAGTTCTAGAAAGTGGTTATCCGTCTCATCCGCTAGACCTAATAAGATCGGCACATGAAGTTTGATGATTTCATTGGTTTCTTCGTAAGACAATCCATGTTGCATCATAAAGGACCGGAAAAAATCAATCGACGGGTTCGTATACATGATCTCTGTTTCAAGTTCTTCTCCGAGAAGCCGGGCGACTTCGTAAAAATTGTAAGCCGCTTCACCGCTGATCGTATAGATTTTATTGAAGTGAGTGGCTGGGTTTTCAAGACACGTCATCACGACGGTCGCTACGTCACGGGCATCAATCATGCACGTCTTACCAATTCCTGCCGGTGCGAAGAGGTGTGCATGATCTCGTAACATATCTCGCATGAACATGTTTAAATTCTGCATGTAGTAGCTAGGACGAATGATCGTGTAGGGAATGTCGGTTTGGCGAATGACGACTTCAATACGATGATGTGGCGTGAATGGGAGGGATAGAGCGTCTTTGGCTGAGAGGTAGACGATGTGTTGCAGGGCAGTCTGTCTGAGATAATGAATAAAATATTCGAATGTCTCCAAGTCCGCGTTTGCAGGAAATTCGAGAAAGATTTGATCGCATCCTGCGAGTGCCTCTACGAACGTCGAGGCATCCTGGACATCGAATCGACGAAAGTCAAAATGCTCTCCGTATAATTCGGAAGCAGCTTGTGGATCGGATACCCCGATGCAAAAAGGCTGTTCTTCCGTGCGCATACGTTGGCTGACGAGCTGCCCGATCGGTGAAGAAAAGTCCGTAATGAAAATCATGGGAAAATTCCTTTCCTCTCTTAGATGAACGAGGCATCACTGATGTTGGAAAGTGGTAAATAAAATACTTGTATTAGTTATATAATACCCTAATTATCTTTCAAATACTTGATATATGATAATTACTGCTAAAAACATAATTAAGTGTTCCATTTATTCAATATATGAACCTTAATAATCAAAAAAATTAATTATTAATACTTATGTTTACATATCTAGGTTTATTATGAATATTACTTGACGTACTTGTCGTGAAAGCTATCGTAAATTTGCGCGTATGTTTCCTTGAGTGACCTAATCGCATTCACGTCTGTTCCGATGACATCCACTACATCAGTCGACACATACAAAAGGAAATCCGAGTCAAAGAAGACGATGTAAGCTGGTGTGTGCCCTCGATAGACGTTTAAGCAGTAGGAGATGATTTCATCTAGCTTTATATGTTTCACATGTGCATATACGACACCCGTATGAGCTCCTTCATCTTCCACGATATACTCTTTCCAGTTTCGAATCATGATCGATGATCCTACTCGTGCCTTTGCTAAGTAGCGCCGATGATGATGGATGTATGCAGCAACGAATAGAAGGTGGATGGATCTGTCTTCTTGAAAAATCGTCTGAAGAATTTCTTTCAACTGCGAGGCATTTAGGTCTTCCATTAAAAAGCGGATACGGCGTTCTGGTGTTGACTGAAAATAGGGTGTTGGCTTCCTGATATCAAGCTCGATCTGGAACCAAGATAAATCAAGCATATAGAAGTCTCCTCATTCTATTAAAGTTTTGATGACGAATAGGGAATGTGACGGATGAAGGCATCCAGCTGAATGTCGAAGTACGCTTCAAGATCGAATCGAAGTTGCCTTTCTAAATCAGATAAGCACATCACTAAGGTGTCGAGAGGAAAAACAGTGTTCATCCGTTCATCGCCCCAAATCGATTGAATGCGACCTTGATCCGTGGAAGGGACCATCGATACGATTGCCCCTTCTTCATCATGATCAAACTCCACCGAATAATAAGAAAAGGCAGGAATGAATGAAGGCGTCACCGATCTTTTCCACCGATACAACGATTTATAAAACTCGAAGATGGATAACGATGTTTCGAGATATAGTGCATGATCAATGATGATTTTGACATTCGCTTCAATCGACAGAATGGTGGGAATGTCCCTTGCTGAAGCATTTGAAATAGCGTTCGGTGAATTTAAAAAATCATACGTACATCTGATTTGAGAAGACAAGTTCATCACTCCGGTTCATGAATTGACATTAGCTGAATACTTTATTTCGTTGCCGAAACGGACGAATCCCTAGAGCAATCGAAGCCCCGATGCAACTAAATAGACACCCGATGATTAAAGGAAGAGACAGCGTCGATTCACCGATCAATACTGAAGCAACACCGCCGATCAACGGGAATAGTGCTACCATATAGCCGCTCTTCGCACCACCGATCCGTTCGACGAGTTTCAAATAAAACAGCCAGGCAAGAAACGATGCGATCACGGTTAAATACAGTAAGGCAGAAAGATAGGTAACGGTTGTCGGGAGCGTAAGCGGTGTTCCTTGAATCATGACGATTGCGCCCATCAGTAGACTCGCGACAGTGAATCCAATCGCGTTGGCGTGGACCGGGTTGATTCGTTGCTTGGCGTTCCGCGCTGAACTGGCGTCACCCACTGCTGTTAATAGCGTGCCGACCAAGGCAATCAAGACACCTTTTAAATCGGTCAGTCCATGGATGCTGCTTAGACTCGGAACAATCAGGACACCGACGCCGATGATACCAAAACATCCGCCAATCCAAACGCGCGCATGGAGGGTCTCTTTTAAAAACAAGCGCAGAGCGATTGGTGTCAGAATGACCTTGAGTGAGAAAATCAACGTCACGATGGCGGCAGAGCTTAACATCGTCGCGTAATAGAGACATAAGTAACTCAGAGCGAAGTTACAGACTCCGAATACGACGATGAAAGGCATGTCCGTCGCGGTAGGTTTGTTCATTCGTTTAACAAATAACGCGAATAGGATGAAGAGAACAGCGGTCATTGCTAATCGATAGGTCAGGGATACTTCCAAGGCGACAGGTGTTCCTTGGATTTTGACAGCAATGAAGTTCAGTCCCCAGACGATCAAACAAAATAGATACATGAAATATGTCATGGTTCGACTCCGTTCTAAATATGTCGTAATGTAACTTCCATGACTCAGTGTATCAGAGAAGTGTGGTATTCGGATTGCTGAAGTGGCGTTCGTAGGAATTAAAAGAGCAACATCGAGATGATGTTGCTCATACGTAGAAAACAGGTTTAATTCGTACGCTTCTATAAAGCGATCTTTACTGTGATTTTTTTACCGACTGCAGCCCCGTCCGCTAACAGTACATAGGTCGCTTTTTTATCTGGCACGCGATAGACCAAATCTACTTGAGAGCGATACGGAGGATAATACTGAAAAGCATTGACCCATGCTTTTTCATTGTGATTGACGTAATCAATGGGTTCATAAGAATGTCCTTTCGCATCTTGAAGCGTGAAAGTATTCGGTCTGTAGACCGCATAGCCGATGTCACTCTCTCCCTTTTCATGTAGGATGACTGGTACCGTCACATAACGTTCATACTTGAGTGTCGGTAAATCGAGCGACGCGGGTGGTGTCTGAATTAACCGATCCACATGGAAAGTACTCTGTTTATGGAGCGGATCACCTGGATAGGTTTGAACTAAGCCTTGTTCCATCAGCTTGTCGATGGTCGTCGCAGTTGACTTAGACGGTGCTTTTTCAGTTGGCTTTGAATCATTTTTCATATCGCGTAACTTACTTCCCGTCGTTTGGACAGTCGGTACTTTTGACGTGACCGGAGTCGTCGATGTATCAGTATTCTCAGACGATGCGAAGAAGAAGAGGGTGACGACAGCAGCGAGTAAGACGCCACCCGTCGTTCCAAGGGCGATTTTAAAGCGACGCTCTGTCGCTTTCGAGTTGATGACCACACTCCCAATAGCAGCATTTGGTGTAATTCGTACGGCGCGTTGTGCAGGGAGCAATGCACCGAGGACACCAGTTAACATCGGGATCAATAACATCGTACTTAAGAAGCCGAGTTCGCTGACCGGGAACTGATTGTAGACAAAGCCAATCATCCCGAGAGCGACGAGAAGACCGAGTATGCCGGCAAAGAGTCCGGTCATCACCCCTTCAATCAGGACGAGCGAGCGGATGTACCCATCTCGCCAACCGGTGGCTTTTAAGACGGCAAGTTGTGTTTTTCGTTCATTGACGTTCTGCCACATGATTTCTGTCGTCGTTAGAATGGCAATCATGAGTGCGACGCCCATCGCGACATAATGCATCGTTCCGACTTCTAGGGCGACGAATTCACCGAGCCACGTCGCATATAAGACACCTTTTAAGCGGAACGTGACGAATAGGAAGAAGATGAACAGGCTTGTAGGTAAGGCAATCGCAACGATTGAAAGAAGAGTGCGTTGCCAATAGGTCGCGAGCTGGTTGATGCTCATGCCGACGATACCCCGAGCACGGACAATCCGGCGTCCTTTTGAAACTTCCCCCGACTTCATGCTCTCATAAGGACGAATTTTCCGAATGAGTGCCATCGGAACAAGTGTGCCGCCCCAGTAGATGAGAAGACCCACGAGACCAATCAGGATGATACGTCCGACTGAAGTCGCATGGCTCGTCGTCAACCAGAATGAGCCGAGAATCGCCCAAGAAATCAAGGTGACGAAGCTTCCTAAGAGGGTCGCTTCAAAGAATAATAACTTCGATAGTTGACGCGGGCGCCAACCGAGCGACAGTAAAATCGCGAATTCCTTTTTCCGAGCAAACAGCAAAATGATGTTTGAACTAAAGACATACACTAAAGCAACCGCGATGACGCTTAAGATGACCCCACTCATCCCGACCTTGGCTTCTTGGAAAATAGCCATCGAGGAGCCAAGCTTGATCCACGGCTGTTGCACCCAGCCGAGTGCCGATTCTCCTTTTAGACCAGGTAAGTAGGTTAAAGCGAGTTGCGGAGAGGAACCGAGCGTCACGTCTGTGATCAGTCCTGTCTTATCTTCGATTTCTTGCTCGACCGCGTGGAGTTTCTTTTCGCTCTCTGCATTCATCGTCTCGACCCCTTTGACATTGACGCGAATGACAGAGATTGCTTTTTTGCCTCGTAACTTGAAGGCAGCATCCAGTGTTGTCAGCATTGAAGGCGGTTTTGTCAGGAAGTCATAGGCATCGTTCGTCGGTTTGACATCACGTGGTGGATTAACTGGACGATCCTTCTTATCCATGACCCACTGAGCCTTCGCTGGGAAGTAGGTCTCCATTGGTAGTTCCGTTAACGGATCTTTTGAAATGTCTAGCTTTTTCGGATCAAAGACGCCAATGTAATTAAAACGCATTTTAGGCATGTTATTAATGTCTGTTCCAAATAGACGTGCTTCACGGTACATCGTTCGTTTGGCTAGTAGGCTATCGTTTGTGACTTCATATGGTTTGACCTGGTAGCTGAATGGCCACCGGGATGGGTAGGGACTAGCGACACTCTGATAGGAAATCGGTGATGGTTTGAGTGCTAGCCAATTAAAGCTTCCGGAAGGCTCTTCTGGAACCGTATTTTTTAGAATGTCATTCACTAATGTCTTCTGCGTATCCGAAGTCGTGACTTTATATGTTTTTTTATCCGATAAAGGTAACGTGTTTAGGTACTTGTAGCCACCTTTTTGAATAACTTGCTCCATCGTCGTATTGATCGAATCATTCTGTAAGGGGAGATCAACTTTTTCATATTTATATGTCCGGAAGGCATCAACGTACTCGCGCTGATTTAATAAGATCGGAATTTGATAGACGTCACTCCCCATGTCAACGGGACTGTCATCCGTTTTAAAATAGCGGCTGTATGTAGCGGATTTAGTCGATTGATCCAGTCCGACCATTTTCGCCTCGGCTTCCGGATCAATTCCAGCGAGCATCGTCGCACTACCATAAGCGAATAATGGTTGTTCTCCGAGTTCTAATAAAGACACGCCTTTCACACGTGTCCCGCTTGGAGGTTCCCAACCGGCAGCAAGGAAGGAAGTCGTCGTATCTTTTTCCATCTTCAGACCGGTATTTTGGGAATCGGTGATCGTCAGTTTATAGATGCCGGGATCGGTGATCGTGTGGGTACCGACGTTCGCATCGATATAACTATTTCCGATCATCGCAATCGGGGCAGCGACTTCGACGTCTGTAATTTTTTTGATTGTCTCATATTGTTTACGCGTGATGCCGCCGTCAAGACCACTTGTATAGTTTGGTTCAAGCAACTTCAAATCTTCCGTCACGCTCCGGCTGCCTTCCGGTCGAACGACGATATCGTAAGACGATCCCCAACGTTTTTGCAGTTCATCGACGACCGTTCCGTTGTTCGCTTGCGTCGTACCGATCAAGTAACTGAGTCCGGTACTGACGATCAGGACGCCGACGAGGAGCAGAATGAACCGCTCCTTATTGCGCCACCAGGAGTTCCAGATGAATCTCAGCAAGTTCTCCACCTCATTTCGATTTGATTAATTGGTCATTGCATAAAATTCCTTTCAATAAGATATTCTTTTATCCATATATTTCTTTTTTTTCCATTATATACAAATAAAAGTGAATTGACTAAAAAAGCTGTTAATTAGGTATGTTAGTTTTTATTAGATTAGAAAAAGCACCTCACGAAGGAGGTGCTACATCAGGATTGATTCTTTAAAGTAAGGAATGGATTGCATTTCCGCATGATGATCTCGTCAAACGAAACGCCATTGTACAGTAAAGCGTCAGGAATCGATTCTACGATGTGAAAGCCAACTTTTTTATACGCAGCGATGGCTCGCTCATTATGGGAAAACACTTCAAGTTCGAGTCGATGGAGCCGGAGTTCCTCGAAACAAAAGCGGATGATACACGCGATCGCTTCTGACCCGTATCCTAGACCGGTCCAGGGGAGGGCGCGCATCGAAATGCGAAAGCCCGCTTGTTTCAACTTTACATCGATGTCTAAAATCGAACACTCGCCAATTATTTCACCGGAGTTCAAACAGATAGCGAAGTCAAAGCGCGTCGGATCAGCTTGGATCGAAAGAATGTGTCGTTCGATCTGTTCGAGCGAAAACGTCGCCGTCGTACCAGTCAGGTAACGTAATGTCTCATCCTGGATTTGTTCGAATAAGACGTGTGCATCCGTCACGTTAAGCGGGCGTAGGAAAATTCGTTCTGCGGTCAGGTCCATGAATACCTTCCTTTCTCATGACGAAAGCTTGATTGTTTCATCCGTTTCCGTCGTAAAATAATGACGCTTCGTTCGATTTTGGACGATGAAGACGATCAATCCACCGACGAACAGGAAGCTGACTGCAGAGACGGTATACGCCAAGCGAATCGAGGTCTCGGCATAGATACCTATCAACGCCGTCAAGAGAATGACACCAGCTGACTGGACGACATGGATACTACTGAGGAATCGTCCCATCAAGTCGACCGGAATATGCGTTTGAGCAAACGTCATGAAGCCGGTGTTCGCAAACGCAAGGGCGAACGTCAGCAAGAAAAAGCCAATCGCTGCCGTCAAGAATGACGTCGCTGTGGCAAAAATCAAATAACCGATCGGTGTCACCAGTGCTCCGAATTGAATCAAGAAGCGGAGCGACAAGCGATGCGTGAAGGTCGCATTGACCGCAGAACCACAGATGATACCGATTCCGGCGATACTGACGAGAAACCCGTACGTGCTCTCATCCATCTGCAGGACAATCGTCGCAAACGAGGCTTCGAGTGAATCAAGTCCGCTCATAAGGACAATCATCAACGCATAGAAGGCGTAGACGAGCGTGATGTAGCGCCGCGTCCGTGCAAACTGAAGGGTCTCTTTCCAGTCCGTGAGAATCACTCGAATTGAGAATGTTGTTTTTTCTTTCGATTTAATGTGAACGTTCGGTAAGAAGGACAGGAGAATAGCAGAAAACATTAGTGCTCCCGCATTCATTATGATCGCCGTCTCCGGGGAACCGATCAAAAACAAGAAGCCGGCAATCGACGGTCCGAGAATGAAGCCGGCCGATTGAATAAAGTTCTTTAACGCATTGAACCGTTGGCGGCTGTTCTCCGGGACGAGCTTCGTCATGTAGATCAACGACGATGTCTCAAACAGCGTGTTGCCGATGTTCAGGATAAAGACGAGCGCATAAAGGACATACAGTGAATCGATCAGTGTCAGTGAAAAGACGAGCCCGGCACGCCCGACGTCAAGCAACACGAGCAAGCGACGTTGATTGATCCGATCGACGACACTACCGGACCAAAGACTCGTCAACAGCGCGGAGATCGGCAACAGAATATAGAGAACGGAGACGGCGAACGCTGATCCCGTTCGTTCAAGGACAATTAAATTCAAGGCGATGAAGTAGACCCAAGCGCCGATGTTCGAGACACCGACACCAAGTAATAGCAATCCAGGGTATTTCCAATTCGACATCCGACACACTCCTTTTTATTGTGTTTTAAGCCAATAAAAAAATCCCACCTCCAAGACGTTGGTCTTGGGGACGAGACTGTGCGTGTCGTGGTGCCACCCCTGTTCGCGAGACCGTCACCGGTACCGCCTTCATCGGTACGACCGCTTTTAAACGGCAAATACCTGAGCTCGATAACGGGAGCACCCGTCACGATATCCCCGATTCGGTTCCACCGTGCTGCTCAGAGGCTTGGTTCGGTCAATGGCTGATGCTCCTTCCCACCAATCGGAGCTCTCTAGGAAAAGCCGAGATGACGTACTGTTCTCTTCGACGCGTTTGATTCATGTGATTTGTCTCATCCTAGCATATGCAGAATGAAACAGTAAAGAATTTTATCAATTTTTTTACAATTATTGAAAATGATACATAGGTATCAGAATTGGAAAAATAATCAAAATGGTAAAAGATGTAACAGGTTGTATGATACATTGTCATGGTCACGCGTTCACCATCAAGAAAGTCGTTCGAAAGGAGGAAAAGAAATGAAGCGTTTGATTTTTTTCATATCTCCACTCCTAGTTCTTACCGGAGCTGTCTTTTTCACGACGTTTCGTCCAGTCGAGCAAGCGATCTATTTCTTAATCTTATTTTTACTGACCTGTCTGTCAGCGATGACCTTAGTGGAGCGTCTCGTCAAACGCCATGATATGATGCGACGACTGAACAAGATCCATCCACTTATCGGGATCGTAATGGGGATAGTTGTGCTTGGCTCATTAGTCAGTGGTCTCATATGGTTAGCACCTTCGTTATCGAATCCGAGTCTCGTTGGTCTTCTCGTAACCTTCCTCTTCATGTATGGTGGAATCCTCGTTCTCGGTTTCGTTGTCAGTTGTTTCTTCGAAGGCATTACGCGACAACCGAAGGATCAATTGATTCGCCCGGTCTTTTTGTTCATCGGAACCGGCTATCTCATCTTGACCGTCTTCGGAATCTTGCAACTGTACCGTCAAACCGGATGATAGCAAACCCCTCTGACGCCTAGAGACGACAGAGGGGTTATTGTGTTTACTGAACTTTTAACGAGAATCCAAATTGTCCGTCGCCTTGTTTCCAGCGGGAGTTCAATTCATAGGCATAGACACCGGGTTCTGTGGGTGCGTTGAACTGATCATTTTTCAAAGTGACAGTGGCATCCTCTTTTTGATCATTCCACTGCGATAGTTTCACGCTTTCGAGGTCCCCGGTTAACTCGATACGGACAGGTGCCCCGGCAGAGACATTGACCGGTTTTTGCTCTTTTGTCATATCAAGTCCGTTGCGATATATCTTATCGACACATTGACTGCGAAGTAAGCTATCCCAACAATAAGAGCCTTGAACGGTCGGAACATCCTTTCCGTTCGCCTTAACTTCAGGTTTCGGCGGTGCACCCCGGAACGGTTCAAAAACGATGATGCACACGACTAGAATAAGTAGAACGGCTAACGTTAAACCACGTTTCATGAGGCACCTCCTTGGTATTTTCTTTATTTTACCAAAAGAAAAAATCAAATAGAAAAGCTTTTAAATGAAAAGATATTCAGTTTTTAATTTTTGGTGAGTTTGATCATTTATTTGACGTGGTGTGTATGTAAAAACAAAAGGGTAAAGGATAAGAGATGCTATATCTAAACGAAAAGAAAGTGAGGCAAAAACATGAAGGCAGTCACGGTCATAGGACATGGTGGACTCGATCAACTGAAGTACATTGATATGGAAACACCACAACCGAAACAAGGCGAGGTGCTGATTGAAATCAAAGCCTGTGCCTTGAACAATACAGAAATCTGGATGCGGGAAGGCGCCTATGGTGTGGAGAGTGAATCAGGCTGGAAAGCAGAAGGTGTGCAATTCCCACGAATCCCCGGTTCAGACATCAGCGGACGGATCGTCGCGGTCGGAGACGGTGTCGCAGAATCGAAGATCGGTCGTGACGTTGTCTTGTTTCCGTTCACAGCAAGTGGAGAAATCAAAGACGAACAGAGTGCCGAGAACTTATCGTTCATCGGTTCCGAGTATGACGGCGGGTACGCTGAATACGTTCGTTGGCCGCTTAAGCTCTGTTACGACATGCCGCTTGCCTCCTATACGGACAGTGCCGTCTTCTCGGTCAGTGGCTTGACGGCGTGGCATATGGTCGAGCAACTCGACTTACAACAAGGGCAGACCGTTCTCGTAACAGGCGCCAGTGGCGGTGTCGGTTCACTTAACGTCCAGATTGCGAAGCGTGTCTTCGGCGCGCGTGTCGTCGCACTCGTTGGTGACTTGAAGCTAACGGATCAATTGCACGAACTCGGGGCGGACCTGGTCGTCTCCTACCGTGAGCCGGACTGGGATCAACAAGTCATGCAAGAAGTCGGTCCGGTCGATGCGATTCTCGATGTCGTCGGCGATGCCGTGTTTAAAAAAGGTCTTGAGCTGCTAAAGCGCGGCGGAACGTACTGCATTTCCGGATCGTCCGGGGGACAGGTGACGTCGCTTGATTTTCGAACGCTTTACTTAAAGCATATCCGTCTGCAAGGATCCGTCCTTGGCAATCGTCATGATTACGAGAAGCTGCTTGAGGCAGTTCGGACGCAGACGATTCAGCCGGTCATCGACCGGATGTTCCCGCTCGCTGAAGCGCGAGAAGCCCAAGCGTACTTCAAACAAGCTGGCAAATTTGGCAAAGTCGTCTTGCTACCATAAGAGAAAACGAACAAAACGAGCTAACCTCTTCCAGTTAAAGAAAGGGTAGCTCGTTTTCGTGTCGATTTAAGGGCTAGGTATGATGTAAAAAAGCGTGACGGTCGATGTGATAGGTTCGTCTTCCGTAAAATCCGTGAATTCCTCTTGTGATTGATAAATCGTATACGCATGGGTCGAAAAGAGATCCGTTATCCATTCTGGAACATCTGCAGAAAGGGAGAGCGACTGAATCTGTTCAAGTGGAAACGGTGTTCCAACCGGATTTTGCGTGTGAACATGTAGTGCGTCCTGCGAAGCATCCTCGCGGGCGATTGTCATATAAATCTGATGCTCGATCTGTTTTTCCTCGAGTTTTTGGCGCATGTCCTGCAAAGCGCTCAACGCGATCCGAAGATGTGCTTTACGAAGGCGCAGACTCGTATTGCCATGACCATAAAAGTCAGGGTGCACATGCCAGTCGTCTGAATCAATATAGGAGGGAGAAGAATAACTTTTGAATTCAAGTTCTAGATTTTTAAAATAACGGCGTTTACCGCGAAATTTTTTCATGGTTCATCGACCTTTCAAGTAAGTATGTGTACATAGTATCATGTTGTATCAAGACTATCTCATCTGTTGAACGGCATACAGTCTTAATACAATGTTCAATTATAAAATTTAAAAAATCTTATTCAAATCATTCATAAATATTTTTATGATACTCTAGATAAATCATTGTTTGTCTTATGTATTTAGTCTTTCTATAATCAGGGAGAGAGTAAACTTAAAGGAGAACATTACATGATTGATTTTGAATGGTATCGCAGTTTCATCCATGTCTACCAACAACGTTCCGTCTCGGCAGCTGCCCGAATTCGTTTTTTGACGCAGCCAGCGGTCAGTCAGCATATCGCGGCGCTCGAGGCAGAGCTTGAGACGTCTTTGTTCATCCGTGCACCTCGGCAAATGATTCCGACAGACGCCGGAACAGCCCTCTATACACAAGTCGTCGGGTTGATTGATCGGCTTGAAGAGTTATCGCTCGAGATGAAGTACGAAGCAGGGGAACAACCTCGTCCAGTCTTGAAGTTCGGTGGACCGACAGAATTCGTCACGCATGGGATCGTGCCAAAATTGCCGCTCGACATCGCCCAATTCACGGCCATCTTTGATTTGACGGTTCCCTTATTGCAACGGCTGCTCTCGAATGAGCTCGATTTCATCATCGCAACGAAACGGATTGATGAGCCAGGCGTCCAGTACGTCCCGATCGCTGACGAACGCTTTCATTTGATCGCCCCGATTGGCTACGAAGTTCCGGAAGTGGATCTAAAGGAATGGATGGCCCGTCAGCGCTGGATCAGTTACGGACTCGAGCTGCCGATCATTCGTCGGTACTATCAGACGCAGTTCGGGGAACGACCTGGGATCCGTCCGGAAATGATTTTACCGAACGTCGACGCGATTCTAAAAGCCATCGAAGCGGGGCACGGGATCAGCGTCCTCCCCGATTATCTCGTCGAGGTAGCGGTCAGTGCTGGACGGGTCCAGCGGATTGCACCGGAACGATTCGCGACGAATCAGTTATACGTCGCCTATCGAACGGAATCTCGTCATGATCCGGTTTTGCAGCAGGCGATTAAAGCGTTAGGTTGAATCGTATGAAAAAAGTCCAATCCACAAGCAAAAATGCTGAGAGGATTGGACTTTTTTTTATGAAATATACATTACTTCGATACGTCATCTAAGAATGTCAACGCACGATCAGCGACGAGACTCGCACTATCTGCTCGATAGGCTTGATAGTGCGGTGAGGCGACATGCTGATCGAAAGCATCTTGATCATGCCATTGTTCGTAAAAAAAGAAGACGTTCGGTTTGTCGATAGCGCGGTGTGCCTGATACATCAGGCAGCCTGCCTCGGCACGAGAAGGTGCGATCACACCTTCGATGATAGAAGCGAGCTGTTCGCCTTGATTCGGATGCGCTTCGATCCGGGCAATCAGTTGAATCATCGAATAACCTCCTATGAAAAGAGACCCTTCATCCAAAGGATCTCTTGTTTCGATTAGTTGAGTGTATTAATGACAGCTTTCGCGACTGCGATCGTTGATTGTGGATTTTGACCCGTGACGAGGTTTCCGTCGACTTGGACGTTTTCCGTAAAGTTGTCAGCCGTGATGATGTTCGCACCGAGTTCACGAAGACGTGTCTCAAGCAAGAATGGCATGTAGACGTCAAGACCTGTCGCGCGTTCTTCTTCATCCGTGAACGTTGCGATCGTTTTTCCAGCGACGAGTGGTGTTCCGTCTGAAAGTGTCGCACTAACGAGTCCAGCTGGTCCGTGGCAGACTGCAGCGACTGTTTTATTCGCTTCAAACAATGTCCGAAGGGCGTTGTTCAAGGCATCGCTTTGTGGTAAGTCGAACATCGTTCCGTGTCCGCCTGGCATGAAGATTGCATCGAATGCTGAGAAGTCCTGGATTGATTTCAAATCAAGTGTCTCTTTAAAGAGTGGAGCTGTCGCTTGGATCTCAGCTGGGACTTCGTCTGCAAGGCTCCGTGCGTCGATTGGTGATTCGCCGCCATTCGGACTTGCGACTGTGACTGTATATCCTGCGTTCTTGAACTCAATGTATGCTTCTGCGAACTCAGACAACCAAAGTCCAGTTGCGTGACCTTCCTTCATTTCCTTTGCGTTCGTGACAACCATTAAGATGTGTTTACTCATGATATGTTCCTCCTTTTTCGTTTGCCGATTGGCTACGTGATTAGAATACGCCCGCATGAATCAAAAAAATTAATAAAAATGAGCTTATTGATAAATAAATTTATAGAAGAAAATTAAAACTACTTCCGACTATCGCGTCGAAAGTAGCCTAAAAAAGTGGATTAACGAACGTCAGAAGAATAGTTAGATAAAATCGAGTGACTTCGTATTGTCACGATGACACTCGCAAGACTAGCGACCGTTCCGAGGACGGCGACGATAATTGTCGAAGAACCATTCGGAATCAAGAAGCCGACCGGAATTAATCCGACGAAGCTAAAGACGATTAGTGATTGATAAATGACATTGACAATCTTCAGTACAGGGTTTTCGAAAAACGATAGGATGAGTGGTGGTAGGAATAAGAAGACAATTAGACCAATCGCCATGTAGACCGATAACGGCTCCTCTAACGAGATGGTATTGCCTGTTGAATGGCGTGCTGCGACGAGCACGGCGACGATCGCGACGCATAAGGTTACACAAACGAACGTTAACCGTTTTAGCATAGGAACCCCTCCTTTTTACTCTAATTCCATATTGAACTACCTCCACCTACGCTTTGCTTAGAGGTGGAGGATTCCTGAGTTATTCGACCTAACGGTCGAAACGTTATCAGGCTAACCCCGTCGTTCCGACGGTTGAAGAGACCAAGATTCGTTCGGCTTCTTGTTTGAGGTTCAGTCCTGCGTTCACATCGCGGTCGTGATGGACCCCGCAACTCGGGCATGTCCATTCACGTAGAGCAAGATGTTTCACGTCTTTGTGTTGATGGCCGCAACTCGAACAGAGCTGGCTCGAGGCAAAGGTCTTCCCGACCTTCACGACGGTCTTGCCGTACCAGGCGGCCTTATACTCGAGCATGCGGAAGAACTCCGACCAGCTGACCTCGGAGATGGACTTGCTCAACCTGCGGTTCTTCTGCATGTTCTTTACCTGCAAGGTCTCGATCCCGATGACGTCGTGGTTTTTGACGATCTCGGTCGATACCTTGTGAAGGAAGTCGGTCCGCTTGTTGGCGATCTTTTCGTGGATGTGGGCGACCTTCCGCTTCTGCTTCTGGTAGTTCTTCGCCTCGGAGAGTTTGATCTTCTTGTTCAGGGCGATGAGCTGACGTCGGGACAGCTTCCGCTGTTCTCGCGCTAGCTTCTTCTCTAGCATGCGGAAGTAGCGGTCGTTTTTGTACACCGTGCCGTCCGACAGGATGGCAAAGTGCTTCAGCCCGACGTCGACACCGATGGATGAGCCGGTCTTGGGCAGTTCGTTGACCTCCTGCTCGACGAGCAGGGAGACGAAGTATTTGCCAGAAGCCTTTCGTCGGATCGTGGCGTTCAAGATGCGACCCTCGACCTGTTTCGACTTGGCGAAACGAACCCACTTCAGCTTCGGGAGTTTGAGGTTATTCTCGACAATCGAGACTTCAGGTAGTTGGGACTTCCCCTGGATGTTTGTCTTATAGGATTGGACAGGGTTACGCTTCGATTTGAAGCGAGGTCGTTCGTTCTGCTTTTTGAAAAAGCGGTCGTAGGCATCGGCTAGATGCTTGACACTGGTCTGCATAGACGTACTATCAACTTCTTTTAACCAGTCGAACTCCTGCTTCAACAAAGGGATTTCTTTCGAACAAGAGCCGTAGGATAGTCCTTTTCCTGTCGCCTTATAGGTTTCATCCCACTTCGCCAAGAAGTGGTTGAAGATGAATCGTGAACAACCAATCGTCTTGGCGATCAGGATTTCCTACTCTTTTGTCGGATATATTCTGAATTTGTAAGCCTTATGTTTTAACATGATTTTTCACCTCCTTGAAGGGAGCATACCCTAAAGGATAGTTGGCGATTCATCTCCCACTTTCACTAGGGTTTCGCCCTCAACGTTTAGAAGTGGGAGTATTCTCGCCTAATTTTGATAAATCATTTTTCAAATGAAAGACAATCTTTTTCCGGACGTCCAGTAGTGACGAATCGCTTCGATGATGACGTCTGGACGATCCCAGTGTAATAGATGTCCTGTCTCCGGGACGAAATGGACCGTCGCTTGCGTTATCTCATGTAATCGGTTCGTTGCCTGCTGACGGATCGATGCTTGATCTGTCGGTAACGTTGCGGCGTACAACTGAATGTTCGCTGGTGGAACGTCCGGGAGGAAATCAAGAACATCCTCGTGGTGAAGCGCGCGTACGATCGCAGCAGCCGTCTCTCCTCGCGCATGCCAGTGGAATCGTCCTTCCTCCATCCGAAGGAGATCGGCTCCGGCTAGATCGAGGGAGGGCGAGCGACGGGCGTTTGGGGCATAAACGGCAATATCCAAAAATTCGTTCCATGTCGAAACGGAATCCTCGAAATCTTGTTCATAAAAGGCGACTTCTTCCTCTACGGAACGACCGTAAAGTCGTTTACTGTGATAGCCGCCGTCAATCAGAATCGTGCCGAGCACACGGTCCGCATGTTCAATCAAATAATACAGTGACAGAACACTGCCCCATGAGTGTGATAAGGCATAAAACTGTTGGATATCGAGTTCATTTAGAACTTCATCAATCCAGTCTGTGAGCGGCTTCATGCGATAGTGTAGAGGGTCTGAGAAAGCTGGTGTTTTGCCGTGACCGGGTAAATCAATCGCAATCAGACGGAATTCGTCCGCGAGCGCTTCGGCGATTTCGATGAAGCTGAGACTCGTACTGCCGAGTCCATGAAAGCAGACAATCGTCGGAAGCTGTTTGGTTCCCCATTCCGTAATGTGGACGGATTGTTGCTGACAGGTGATCGTATAACGTTTCATTTGCCGTCTCCTTTTTTCTTTTACTGTACCATGAGGAGAATGTTGGGAATTGAAAAATAAGGAAACTTTCTTTAAGGAGTAGCGTAGAGTAAGATAACACGTCGTTTATATAGAGGAGAATTCACATGGAAACCATCATCACGATGCTCTTAACAGCCGTTACCTTATATGGACTCGGTGTCCTTGTCACGAAAGTAAAAGAACGCTTGCGTTAATCAAAAATATGTCCAAAGGAGTCCGTCATGTTTCCAATCGTAAAACAAGAATTCACGAGCAGCTTCAAAAGCATCAAAGCGATTCTATTGATTCTTTTTCTGACGATCACGTCCGTCTTCACAGCATCGTATTTGACGAGGCATCCGGAACTGCTTGCTGGCGTTAATCAACCGTCTGCCTATACTTCAAGCATTAAGTTCTTCATCCTGTTCTTCGGTTTTCTGTTCGTGGCTGCGTTACCACACGACATCATCAATCGTGAAATCGAGACGCGGACGATTCGTTTACTGGTCACGAAGACGTCGCGTCTGCGAATCGTTTTGGAGAAGTTTCTCGGATCATTGTTGTTCTGGTGCGCGACGCTTACGATCAATTTCCTGATTGTCTCACTCTACGCACAGCAATGGTTCTGGATGGATTATCTGACGGTTCTGATTGTCATCATCTACATCACCAGTTTCAACATCTTTTTGTCTACGATGATTGCGAAGCCTGGTTTGACGATGTTCCTCGGTATTTTTCTCGGGATTGTCGTACCGATCATCGGTCTCTGGTCAGCGTTCTCAGAAAAACGGTATCTGCTACCGTTTCAATACATCTTGCCGTATCATGCCGTCATTATGTCTGGAACGTTGTTAGTGTTACCTGTTTTGTGGAGTGGGGTGTTCTTGACGATTGCTTACTTAAAGCTAAAACGAAAGGATTTGTAATATGTATGCGATTGAAGTAAGAGGGTTGAAGAAATCGTTCGGTGCGAAAGAAGTCTTACGAGAGGTGGATTTGACGGTCGAGCCTGGAGAAATCTTTGGGTTTTTAGGTCGTAATGGTGCCGGAAAATCAACATTCATTCAAATCATGACCGGGATTACGCAAGCAACAGGCGGAACCGTCTCGCTCCTCGGTGAACCCGTTGATCGACTGGATGCCGTCAAACAACGAATCGGGGTCATGCCGGATACATCGAATCTGTATCATGATATGACGGCACGTGCGTTCCTCGAATACATGGCAGGATTATCAGGAGTTCGCATCAGTAAGCAAGAAGTTGGAAGTTTGCTCGAACAGGTCGGATTAAGCGGGACGGAGCGACAAAAGATCGGGAGCTTCTCGTTCGGGATGAAGAAAAAGATCAGTATCGCACAAGCGCTCACTGGAAATCCGGAATTACTCTTTTTAGATGAACCGACGTCCGGTCTTGATCCAGAGTCGGCGATCGAGATCCAGCGATTGTTGCTTGCATTAAAAGCGGAGGGGAAAACGATTTTCTTGACCTCGCATAACTTGAATGAGATCGAAAAGATGTGTGACCGTGTCGCCATCATGGCGGAGCGGCGAATCGTCCGCTGCGGAACCGTTGCGTCCTTACAAGAAGCAATGAGGCAGGAGATTCAAATCCGTATTCGGACTGTTCCGCGAGTAGAGCCATCGCATCTGCCAGCATACGCTCGACTTTTGTCACAAACCGATGAGTATACACAGCTAACTCTAACGACGGAAGAAGATATTCCAGAGTTACTCGTCATGCTTGCAAAACAAGACGTCAAAGTCTACGAGGTACAGATCGAACGCCAATCGTTAGAAGAGATCTTCTTAGCGGTCTGACCGATCAGCTATTGATTCCGTCTCCGGAACATCTTCGAGTAAAAGACGACCACCATCATTCCACTGACCGTACATCTGATTCAGTTTCGTTTTTTCAATCAACGTTTGCAGACGTTTTTCGTAGAGAACAGGATCCTTGCGGACACTTTGAATCGTATCAATTCGGATGCGTCGATAGAGTTCCGGGAAGTCATTAAACTGTTCATAGACGATCGGGTCTTCTTGAAGACGCGCTTGGATCGTGTCATCGATGACGAACGCATCAGGACGCATGTCTGGTAGAACCTGTCGTCCGGACGATTGCATCAAGCCGAGGCGCTCTAAGCGACGGACCCGTTCCTTGTTCAGTTCGGTCCAGTTACTGTTTTTTCGACGCGGGGTGAATCGTTGCGCCAGTTCACCGTCATCGGTCTTCTTTGCAATTCCATCAATCCAGCCGAAGCAAAGTGCCTCTTCGACGGCATCGAGATAAAGTAACCCATCTCCGCCTTGTTTTCGACTGAGAATCACCCAACAGAAGGTCGCGTGATCTGCGTGGTTCGTCAGCCACTGTCGAAAGCCATCGCGATCGGTAAAGCGTAAGACATTCGTGATTTCCACGTTCGTTCCTCCATTTCAGATAGCAGTGCCCCCTCCACGTCACGCGAGGGGGCACTTTTTTCTTTAACGTAACGGGTCATGATGAAAGACACAATTCCGACCACTCTTCTTCGCTTGATAGAAGGCAGCGTCTGCCTGCTGGATCGTCTGCAGAAAATTATGGGTCTCAGACGGTTGATGAGTTTGGCGGGACACCCCAATCGATAACGTCACTTGCAGCGGTTCCGTCGCTGATAACTCATACGACCGCTTAGCACTGGCTTCACAGATTTGTTCCGCGAGTCGACGCGTCTTCGGCAACGAATGCTCCGGCAACAGCATCATGAACTCTTCACCGCCGAATCGTCCGAGCACACAAGTTGGGGGACAATACGATGCAAGCAAAGAGCTGATTTGTCGTAAGATATGATCACCGCGGTCATGACCGTAAGTATCATTGACCTGTTTGAAATGATCGACATCGATGATCATGATTGAAAAGTCTGTCTGTTGGGATTTGTATCGTTGGACGGTCTCTTCTAGGCGACGTCGATTATCGAGACCTGTCAACGTATCCGTCAAGGCGAGACGCCGATGCATCCGGACTTGAGTGAAGTGCCAGCGGACTTGATGCAAGATGCTGTGCAAGAGGAGACCGGCGCAACCATTCCCGATGAGAAAGACAGTCATTGCTGTCATATCATTCGGTTGAACATGTTGAACGTATGGTAAACAGAGAATGAGTGCAATCGTGAAGATGATTGGAAACGAGATGAATCGATCCGGTGCTTCATTTTGTAAGTACAAGACAACGATGCTGACGATCAGATACGTACCGATCAGCCAATAGGCATGAGCGGAATCAAAAACGAACGTTTGAAGGAAAGCGAAGACGAGGGTCGTGATGAAGCCGCTACTAATACCTCCATAAATGAAGGCGATGACAATCAAGGTAATCGATAAGTCGAATTGAAATCCCTCATAGGTGATGGCATTATGGATGATCCAGTAGTCGGCACCTGTCGCAAGAATCAGTACTAACAGATTTTTCTTCAACCAGCTGTCGAACGTGTTTCGAAACTGAAATCGTTTAAAAAAGAACAGAGAGATGAGCACGAAGAAAAAGGTCAGAGCGACGTTGAGGATAAGATGATTCAATGTATTCCACATGTTCGTGTTCCTCTCGAAATGATTCATTTTAAAAGCATTTATACAGTACTTGGTCCGATACCCTAACGATGTTGAGAAATATCAATATTTCCTTATCTTTTAAAAAAGAGAACTTCTCGTCTAGCTCAATAATATTCGGAGATTTTCTCGCGTGAAGACTCGATTAGATAATCAAGTGAGACGAAATTACGAATGAATGCATACGAGCCGATTTCCTCGATGGATACGCCTAATCTCTCTGCCTGTTGATTGCGGACGTCTTCTGATGATTGCAGAATCTCGAAGCCTGCCGCTTGCATCCGCTCCCCGTCAAATTCGAGCGTAACGACATCTCCATCCTGCCAATCACTCTTCAATTGATGAAAGTGATTTTGATACGCTACGCTTGGAGGATCGACTTCAAAGGCGATCCAGCCTGTTGGTGCATCGATTTGAAATGTCGGTGACAACCCACCGCGCGTCACGATTGATTTCATATGAAGCCGATGTGTCATATGGCGTAATAGCATGGTCAGACCACTCCTTTTTCATCTATTATTACGCGACTACGTCAGAATATCGAGAAAAATTTTCAAAAGAGATGGAAGAATCTTGGATTTTTTTGGTATACTACGTTTTCGGAAAGCGTTTGCACAAAAAGGGGGAGAATACATGCAACCATATGCCGTCAAAGCAACAGGACTGACGAAACACTATCAAATCCTACAACGGGAACCGGGGCTACGCGGGGCGATCAAAGCACTCTTTCGCAGGACATACCGGACGAAAGAGGCAGTCAAAGCGATTGATTTGACGATCGCGCCAGGAGAACGCGTCGGCTATATCGGTTTCAACGGTGCGGGGAAATCAACGACGATCAAGATGCTCGCTGGAGTCTTACGTCCGGACGCGGGGAACGTCCGGGTATTCGGACTTGATCCACACGCCGACCGCGTCAAGAACGCGTCACAAATCGGAGCCGTCTTCGGTCAGCGGACACAACTGTTCTGGGACATTCCGGTCCAAGAATCGTTTGAGCTGTTGAAGGAAATCTATCAAGTACCGACGTCCGAGTTTGACGAAACGCTCGCGTGGTTTCGGGAGAAGCTCGATCTCGCACCGCTTCTAGACGTACCGGTCCGACAACTGTCGCTCGGACAAAAGATGCGCTGTGAACTAGCCGCAGCCTTCCTGCATCGACCAAAAGTCGTCTATCTCGACGAACCAACGATCGGGCTTGATATCGAGATCAAGGAGACGATCCGTCACTTCATCCGCGAGATGAGTGATCGCTGGGGAACGACCGTCATCTTGACGACGCACGATATGCAGGACATCGAGGAAGTTTGTGACCGGGTGATCGTCCTTGATGACGGCAAGATCATCTATGACGATACGATTGATCAATTGAAGGCATCCTTCAGTCACGAGCGGACACTTCGAATCACGCTCGAAGAACCGGTGCCGTTCGCTTTACCGACAGTGTTGATCAATCGTGTGATCATGTTTGAGACGGATGAACTAACGTATGAGCTCGCCTTCGACGACCGAGAACTGTCAAGCGGTCAAGTCATCAAGGAAATCGTTTCGCTGTACGCCGTTCGGGACGTCTCCGTGTCCGTACCGAAGATGGAGACGTTAATCCGCAAGCTCTACCAAGCGGGGATCAGTGCATGAGAATCCGTAAATATACCGCGTTGATGCGGTCCCAAATCAAGGTTGATCTCGCCTACACGGCCTGGTACTGGGCAAGCATGTTCAGCGTGACGATGCGTTTGTTCATCCTCTATTTCTTCTGGCAAGTCGTGTATGCCAATAAGACCGATGTCTCCGGTATCTCACTGTCGACGATGCTGACGTATGCGGTGCTTGCGACGATGATCGATCAGTTCCGAGGGGGTGCCGGACGTGATCTTGCCCGAATGATCAAACAAGGGGCGATTGCAATCGAGTTGCTCCGTCCGTATCACTTGCTCGATAAATTACTCGCTCAAGATATTGGCTCAAAAGTCTCGGTCTTGTTCCGCTCGATCCTGCCACTCGTTCTCGTCTCAATCCTGTTCATCGGCGTGGATCGACCACAGTCGTGGCTGGCTGGACTCGCCTTCGTAGGCAGCGTTCTTTGTGCCGTGTTGCTTGCGACGTTGATTGACCTGCTCGTCGGCATCTTCGCCTTCTACACCGTCAATATTTGGGGACTATCCGTCTTACAAGACGCCGTCATCACGATCATGTCCGGTGCGATCGTCCCGTTGACGCTGTTTCCGGACTGGTTTCAGACGATTAGTCTGTACTTACCGTTTGCTTCACTCGTCTACGTCCCGGTTGCAATCTATACGGGAGAGATCGGGGCAAGCGGTATCCTGCAAGCGTTACTGATTCAAATCGGTTGGTTGATTGGATTCTTTGTCATCTTGCGGATCACGTTCGCGCTCGCGATCCGGAAAGTGACGGTGTTCGGCGGATGAAACGATACATAAAACTCTACTGGTTGTATGTCAAAAGTCATTTTAAAGTGATGATGGAATACCGGATCGATTTCCTGATCGGTGTCTTGTCGGTCTTCGGTCAACAGTTCGCCTCACTCTTTTTCCTGTCGGTCGTCTTTCAGCATATCGAGACGCTAAACGGCTGGGACTTTTACGAGATCCTATTCATTTACGGGATCGCTTTTTTAGGACGAGCCTTACATCATATCTTCTTTGATAATCTTTGGACGATCGGCTGTCAGTACATCCGGACCGGGAATCTGGATCGGTTGTTGATGCGCCCAGTCAATCCGTTGTTTCAAATCATCGCTGAGCGGGTCCAGCAAGACGGGTTCGGTCAACTATTGATTGGCGGTGGCGTACTGTACATCGCCTCGGATCATCTCGATATGGTTTGGAGCTTCGGTGATGTCTTGATGTTGCTCGTGCTCGTCTTATCGAGCGGATTGCTCTATATCGCAATCAACCTGTTTTTTGCGACGTTCTCGTTCTGGATGGTCGATAGTTTACCGATCGTCTCAGCGGTCTTCAGTTTGAGTGACTTCGCCCGTTATCCGATGACGATTTACTCAAAGGTGTTGATGTTCGTCTTGACCTACATCATTCCGTTCGGATTTACCGCCTTTTATCCGGCGATGTATTTCTTTGACGGAAGAGGTTACGGCGCGATGGCAGTCGCGACACCACTTGTCGCGATCATCGCCTGTTTGATTGCTTATCGGTTCTGGTTATTAGGACTAAAGGCATTTGCGAGTACGGGATCATGAAAGAAGGAGAACCTTGAAGTGTTGCGACGCTTCAAGGTTCTTTTTGTTTATAGTCAATCTGGAGGTGGACTTTTTATCTAAAATATGAAACTTTTGTTATTAAATGACAGTATAAAATATTGAGACATAAATCTGAGGGAGGGGTTACATTGAAAAAGGGATGGCTCGTATTACTCTGTTTGATGTTGGTTACCTTATCGGGTTGTACCGTTTGGGAAAGGACAGAAAACTTCTTTTCACCGAACGACGAAACGATTAAAAACAAGACGATCAAGATTGGTCAAGAGGATCAGGTCAAGATCGTTCCGCTCTATACGCAATACAATCAGTACTTAGAAGAAGCGATGCAGACAGGAAACTCAGACGACAACACGAACAGTTACCTAAAACATGTCTTAGGTTACATCGATGAAATTGGTGAGCAACAAGATCTCGATCTAACATATATGAAAAGTTACTTTATGCTACAAGCAACTGAGTATAAAGAACAATTGGTGAGTCGGACGAAAGAGCTGATGAAACAAGATACAGAGATCAAAAAAATCATTGAAAAAAGTTACACTGCTTCATATCGGGCATTACCAAAACAAACGAATACGATATTCATCGTGCCTGTTAACTCGGAATTCATGGAGCGTATGGATGTCATGGGAGGGGTCGCAGGATTGGCAACTAGAGATTGCTTCATGCTATTCCTTACCGCTGACTACGATAAGAAAATGTTGGAATATGCAGTAGCCCATGAATATCACCACACTGCTTTATATGATCGGATGAAGCTAGATACTTCCTTAGGAGAGGAAGCTAGTCCACTGATCCATTCACTCCTCCTTGAAGGGAAAGCGGATCAGTTCGCGAAACGCGTCGTTAAAGGTGTGACACCAGCTTGGGTCGAGCCATTAGAAGAAGAGACGAAACAGCGTGTTCTACGTTTAATGAAAAATGGTGAGTTAACGCAAGATGATATCATGGACGGCAATAAGAAACAGGATGTACCTATGTGGAGTATGTACCGATTAGGTAAAGATATCATGGACGCATATCTTGAAAAACATCCTTCAGAATCGATAGCAGATTGGACGACTAAAGACGCGGAAACGATTTTAAAGGATTACAAGTATAAAAATGATCTACTTTGATTCAAAAAATAGACCCGTCAGCATCAAGAAGCTGATTGGTCTATTTTTGTACTTCAGGATTATGTCCTTCGATATACCATCTTTGACACTGCTTCGCCCAATCAATCGGAACATCCATAATCCGTACTTCCTTTGCTGGTGTCGCATGTAAGGTGACGGTGACGCTAGCAAGACCAAGACGTTGTTGCACGTAAGACTCGGACAGTTCGAGTCGTTCGATGCCATCACGGCGCATCCAGTACGTAAGAGGTGCGAGTCCCCCTTGATGGAAGTGTAGCACTGTCGGACTCGTCGTATATGTACTGAAGCGGCGACTCAAGATTTGTGACGTGATGACAGTAAAGCAGATTAACACGGCAAGAAGACGTAAGTTCGGAAACATGAACCATAGGCAAATCGGAACGCCAGCCCATAACAAGACGGTCCGACATAATTTGACGACGACCGCCTGTTTCGGAATCGGAAGCGTCCGAGGTGCCACTTGAAAATCAGGTAAGATTTTCGGAATCAAGTCGAGCGCTTTTGAACGCCGGATGAACGGGAACAAAACAGCGGACGTGTTTTTGTCTTGTTGCTCGGGATCAATCGAACTGATCATCTTGACTTGACTGATTCCGAGTAACTGATGGATGAAGCGACTCCGCATCGTCAAAGCTTGAATCCGGTCTTTTGGAATCGAAAAGCGCGTGACGCTCTCCCAGCCTTTTTCAATCTGGATCGATCGTTGATTTGTATCAATGCGAAAGCCCGCATATAGGCGATAATTCCGAAAGACACCATAACTGAGAGCAAGGATGATCAAGAGTCCGATCATCGCAACACGCATGACGTTAGATTGGGTACTGAAGGTAACGAGCGAAGAGACGATATCATCGAGCTCAAGAAAACGACTCAATTCTTGATAAACAGAGTACAGAAGGAAGAAAAAGAATAGCGGACTGAGTGACGTCAGCGAAGCCAGCGCAATCTCCTTGAATTGAATCGCGTATTGCTCTGGATTTGGCGCTAGCATGGTCGTTGCGACTTCTGGTAGTGCCTGAGGATCATGCTGTCGTGTAACGATCGACTCGATCTGTTCCTTGATGTGCGTTGCTTCTTGTTTTGATAGCATCTCGAGACGAACGTCGGCATCGGAATCCGTTGAACCGGTCTCAATGACGAGTGATGTCAGACCCGTCACGCGATGAAACAACGATTCGTATTCCGTGATTCCTTGTATCCGTTCATAGGGAATCTGCTTTTTCTCCGTCACGAACGCCCCTTTTTCAATCAGTAGCTCTTGTTCCTTGAGTTGATATGTAAAGTGTTTCCACTGCAACACGAGACCGATTAGACGCACGAGAATGAAACTACCGAGCAACGTGTATCCATACCAAGAGAACAGTGGTATGGATAAGCGGCGGAACAAGAAGGAAATCAAAAAAGCAGCGAAGACGAATTCTTTCATAGCAATGCCAAAGCGATACGGAATCCAGGCAGGATGGAGCTTAAAGGAAGTCAGGGGCGGTTCCTGTCGCATCAGCTCGCTCCTTTCGTGACGTACGGTCCGATAGGGCAGTGATCCGTTGCGTGATTTCCGTTGCTTGCGCAAGCGGTAAAAACGGAATGTCATGGACGTAACCGATCGTACCGATTTTGACTGTCGCAAGACCGTACTGTTTACTGAGCGGTCCTTGCGATGTCTTAACGAAATAAATTTTCTCGATCGGAATGATTAGGTGCGTACGCATGAACGCGCCATGCTTTAATTGAATGCACTTGGCATCAATCTCATAACGCCATGTCTTTTGCCGATAGACAGGCAATACGGTGCACTCAATCAAAGCTGAAATGATCGTCACTGCCATCAACACGTAGAGGACGATCCCAATCCAACTGGACCACTGATAGTACGTATCGACGAACAGAAGACCAATCAATCCGATCAACACGGCAGTCGAAACCAACGCGTCGGTCAAGCGCCACACCTTGATCGCGTCTTTCGAGATGGTTTGAGTAGGTTCTTTTAATTCATACATCCAGATCGTTTCCTTTCTACACTTCTTTTAGAGATACATCTTTGATTCATTGTCATAGTGTAAAATAATGGTATCATGCATAGGGGAGCAAACCTATCACGAACAGGAATATTATTCCTTTCAAAACTGTAATGAAGTATTCTTTTGAAGTGGATTCTGATTCATCCTAAACGCAATACGTCCGGATCTCCTATGACTTAGGACATCCGGACGTATTTTTTAGAAGACATCATTTAAGCGAGTGAACGGATAGCGTTTGACATGGCAGGGGAGACAGGATGAATCTGTTCGATGTAATCGAGGATCACTAGTGCAGCCGTTTTATTATGCGAATAGCCTGGCATCATCTCTGAGAATTGGTTGACCATTTCTGGGAAACGTTGCTCAATCCGACGTTCCGGAGCAAACGGATCAACAGATGTCGCTTCCTCTTTTTCAAATGAGGACAGAACGTGTAACAATTGACCAACGGCAAATTGTTGAATCAAACGGAAGGCTGATAATGTTTCGCCACGTGCTTCGCGACAGAGCCCGACATATACGTTCGTCAGTGCTTCATGGATGGCGTAATCGACGGATGGATGTTCGCTCGAACTGTTACGTGGTTGTGGGACTAAGCGTTCAAACGCGTCGAAGGAAGGATCGCACCACACGATACGACCAGCGGAAAATGCAATTTCAGAAAGTTCATCTAGTTCGAAGATGGCGAATTCGGCATAGATACCGTCGTCAAACATGACTTTATGTCCATCCTGCGTATTTTGAAATTGAAAGTGTAAAGGGTATGTGTTTTCTAACCAGTCGAGTTGCTCGATGAATCGAGCCTTTTTACCGGGCTTTGCGATGACGAAAAAGTCTAAGTCCGAATAGTCATCGAGTCGTTCAAGTTCTTGACCGACAGAACCGAGTCCGAGCAGGACGAGCGCATCATCTGTTTGTGCAATCGTTTGCCCAATTGCGTCTAATCGTTCCAATAATACGTCTGTATGTGTCATCTCTGTTGCTCCCTCTTTATGGTGTTTATATGTAAGAATTGCGGACACCTCATTAGGGAAGCGTCCGCGAGTGTCAGGGCGATCAAAAATGATCGCTTTGCATCTTATGGAGCAATTGGTCGAACGTCTCGTGGTCCTTTGATGTAAAGGCACGGAAATAACGATCATCAATCTCTTCGATCTCGGGAGCTGACGTTTGAATCAGCGCTGCACCATCTTCCGTCAAGAGAATCCGTTTTTCCCGGTTGATTCGTTTTCGGATGACGAGGTGTTCCGCGAGCAACTTCTTGACCGTTTGCGAAATGGCACCGCTTGAGAGTTCGAGCGTGCGTTCAAGTGATTTTTGTGTCGCACTCTCTTGATGATACAGGGTCATCAATAAATCGAATTGGGATTTTGAAAGCCCTTTTGGTTTCAGTACATCGTTGACTTCTTTCGAATAACGAGAATGGATTCGCTGAATGGCGTTCCAGTGTTGCATTGAAGATTCGAATGTGAAGGTCATGATTTTTCCTCCTCTTCTGTCATGCAGGGTTGAGCTTATCGAAGAAACGGATTAATTCTTCCTGTTGTCGAGCCGTCAAAGCGGCGAATTGTTCTTGTTGAAAACGTTCGTAGGCGGGCAACACTTCTTGCAGAATAGCTGTTCCTTTTTCCGTCAATAGCAGATAGTTCGTCTTCCATTTGCGCTTGCGGGTGATGAGTTGCCGATCAAATAAACGTTTGATTCCGTGTGAAATCGTGCCATCGGTCACTTGGATCCGTTCCGCGATTTCCTTCTGGCTCGTGCATGAGGTCGTTTGTAGGCAACGCAATACTTCAAGATTCGTATGGGAGAGATCCCATTGTTTCAAGAAAGCATTGACGCGCTTGATTTGTTGATTATGATACGTCGAAATCGTATGCCAGCATGTCATGGGATATGTCTCGGTCATTGTTGTCATGGGGAACCTCTTAAATGTAGAATGTACTGCTGATGAATTACTTTTACCATACCATATTAAAAATATGTAGTGCTACTAGTTTGAACGCAAACCCATCACTTCCCATCATTGCCTAGGAACTGTACAAAAAAGACCTGAACGTGTCAGGTCGGTTCAGGAAGGAATCCCATTCGAAAGCGTGAGATAGGAATCCGTTAACTGGAATCCATATTTCGTAAAACATTGATCTGAGACGCGTCCTTGTAAGGTGATCGTCGCATAATCGCCACGAATCGCGTAATGAGTGTACTTTTTTTCAATATCATGAATCAATGACTCAAGTAACAGACCACGCTCGCCGAGTCCTTCCTCGCGAACGTTGATCTCAAGTAAACAGAATGTACCGTATTCGGTGAGGGACGTGCGCTCCGTTCGTTCATGAAGCACGGTTAAGAACGAACGTTTTGAGATGAGAGATCGACTATGGGGTGGTTCAAGAATCGTAACGTAATAACTGAGCGCTGGGGGGCGCATGTTGCGCGTGACTTCGACGACTTGCCGCTGATTGTTGTACGCGAGACCAACAAATTGTTCTTGTGGATGATGCGGCACGGTCAGTCCTTCTTGCTCACAAACGGTTTGCCACTCGGCTTCTGGAATCCAGACAGCCTCTTCGGTTTTCGCTAAAGCTTTAAAGAACTTCACGTTGAACGGATGACCTCCTATAGGGTATGTAAAATGACTATTCCCATCATGCCTGATGGCTAGACAAAAAACGAGTTACAATCTGACGACAAATGATCTTCCTTTGCTATAAGTATACCGTGAAATTTCATTTTGAAACAGACTACACCTGAATCAATCGACTGTCTATACTAAATGTATCCAGTCAGGAGGCGAGCGTATGAAACCAGTCGAAGGTCCGTTTTTCCATGGCACGAAAGCCACGTTGCGAATCGGTGACGAATTGAAACCAGGGCACGCGTCGAATTTTCGTGATCGACCGCTCCAGCACGTCTATTTCACAGCAACACTTGATGCAGCGAAGTGGGGCGCGGAGCTCGCACAATCTGACGCTCCGGAGCATATCTACCTCGTCGAGCCACTCGGAGCGTATGAGGATGATCCGAACTTGACGAACAAACGGTTCCCAGGCAATCCGACTCGGTCGTATCGGTCGACAGAACCCGTGAAGATCATTGCTGAACTCGGAACATGGGAGCGGCATACAGATGAAGAGATTGAGACGATGAAAGCATCCTTGCAGCGTTTACGCGCAGAAGGGAAGGATACAATCATTGACTAAAAGAGCGGGGGGAGAAAAGCTTGCCTGTATACGATTTTAAATCGATCCAACCGACGAACGTGAACGTCATTGATCAATTATTAGTTAATCACTTGCATGCCATCCGCCTGAATCAAGACGACGAGCGTTTGATCACGATCTTCGAAGATCCATTCGTTCCACCTGTTGAAACGATCGTTGCAGTCTATTGTGTCTATCGAAAATCAATTCTTGATCTGTTGCAAGGTAGGATTGCCTCCATCGAATCGTATGACTTTCAGAATGCATCTGTGAAAGACAAACTCATGACAGCAGAAAGCATCGAAGGAGTGCTTGATATGGCGACATTCGTCGTCATTGCCTCAGAAGACAACACCTATATGTCTCACTATTTTATCGGCGGTGAGGCAGAGAAACTTAATTCGATACTAAATGTATGCTTTGGTCATCCGAATTTGATTGACGAACAAGCATCAAAACATTCTATCAAACGCTTCGAGCAGGATGTTTTGATCGTTGAAAAGATGGGATTCATGAAATTGCTTCGAAATGAATAGAGAAACGAATTGAATGTAAGATAAGCACTACCACGTATTTTTTTGTCAGAATGTACTGCAAGGTGAAGAAGGAATGGTACAATATGTAAAAAGGGGGCGTTTATATGTCTCGCTTCAAACAAGAAAAGAAACAACCACTCGATCATCTCCGAGATGGTGTCGATCAAGGTCTCGGTAGTGCCGTACCCCGAGGACAAAACGACGGGATGCGTGGATTTGAGATGCTTGCAGTGCTTGTCGTTCTCGGTGGAGGATACCTGGTATATCAATGGTTTTTCTAAAGCAAGAAGCATCGCGCTCATAAGGACGATGCTTCTTTTTGTTCGATTTCATTGACGATATCATCCAGTGTTACATGAGCGAGCACCTTCTCAAGAGCGGATTGTGCGAGCTCGAAGATTGGTGTGACCGTCGATTGGATGTTTCGTCCGACCGGGCAGTCTGGGTTTGATGCGGCATGGACGCCGAACAATTCCTTGTCCGGTACGACAGCGACGGCGTGATAGACGTCAAGTAGCGTGATCTTAGATAACGGACGGGCAAGTCGCGCACCGGCGACACCCGGGCGGACCGCGATCAAATCAGCTTTTTTCAGCATGCTCATGATTTTACGAATGACGACCGGATTCGTATTGACGCTGCCGGCAATCAAGTCGGATGTCATCTTCTCGTCGGTCGCGATCAACGAGAGAATATGAATGCCGACGGAAAAACGAGTACTGATGGTCAACGGATGACCCTCCTTCTTAAAAACATTGTTCTCTCATTATACGCTGTATCGTTCATTTGGCAAGAAACGGGGAATAGGAACAACAATGTTGACAAACAAAGTGATTGTAACTATATTGGTTACATGTAATCAAAATAGTTACATATCAAAAGGAGGAATCATCATGAACATTGGAATCATCGGCGCAACTGGTAAAGCAGGGAAATTAATCGTACAAGAAGCAATCGAACGCAGACACGACGTCACGGCAATCGTCCGTAACGCCGCAAAAGTAACCGCAGACGTCACGATTCTCGAATGCGATGTGCTCGCGCTGACGAAAGATGATCTGAACGGGTTTGACGCAATCGTCAATGCGTTTAACGCTGCACCGGGTGAGGAAACAAAACATATAGAAGTCGGTCGTCATTTGATCAACGTATTAGCAGGAAGCAAGACGCGCCTGTTCGTCGTCGGTGGTGCGGGAAGCTTATTCGTCGATGCCGAGCATAAGGTACGTGTCATGGAAACGCCAGATTTCCCGGAAGCGTACTACCCGACAGCCTCGAACATGGGGAAAAACCTGATTGAACTGCAAGGACAGCAAGACGTGACATGGACGTATCTCAGCCCGGCGGGATTCTTTGATCCGAACGGTAAACGCACAGGAGCGTATACAGTCGGCGGCGAGCAGATGATTCTAAACGCAAAAGGGGAAAGCTACATCAGTTACGCGGATTATGCCATCGCTGTAGTCGATGAGCTAGAAAAGGGACAACACCTCAACGAGCGGTTCTCGGTCGTTGGCGAACAAGGATGATGGTATCAGACCGACTTAAGTAGTCGGTCTTTTTTGATGGGTGGAGGACGAGATACAGCGGAGGGCGGATGGCATAGTAGCTCGGTTTGCTTAAAATGAGGATAGAAACGACTAAAGGAGTATAAATCATGATGCGACGATGCTTTAGTATCATCAGTCTGTTAGCTGTTTTGATCGTCTGTACGACGTCTACGCAACCGTCCCGATTCGAACGTTCGGAACCGGTCGCGACGATCGAGGATCATTACGAGGGACAAATCAATTGGCCAAGTGAAAGCGATCCGTTGCTGGAGCTTCATGCCAAACCGTGATCTACATATCGCTGAGCAAAAGCCCGTCTCCTTGAAGAAGATGGGCTTTTTAGTGACGTTAGATGACGGTCATTGCGTTCAAGAAAACGAACAAGAACGTGATGCCGCTCGTCAAAATCAAAAAGGGGAGGACGATCAGTAATTCAAGGTGCGGACGAACGCCGTGGTAGAACAGAAAGAACAGTGTCAAACAGGCGGTCGTGATCGTCAATGCAAGTGAGGCAATCAATTGATGAAGAGGTTCGACGAACGGAACGAGAGACGATCCTGTGACCGTGTCGAAGGCTAAACCGAAGGACAAGAATATCAGTAAGTGCAGAAGTGATTTTTGACGAAACATGCGGCATGTCTCCTTTACTGAACGATAGATTCAGTATAATGCCTAGGCTGTCATTCTTACCTAACAAAAATGTAAGAAAGTGGCTGATTTCAAACAACCTTGTCTTCTTTATATAATAACGTCAAACGCGTCATCATAAAGTAGAGGAAAGCAGCGCTACTTGCAATTGCTTGAAAATAAAGCGGTTGAAACAGACCATTGAAGACGATTAATAAGATGCCACCAATTAATAAGGCAATGCCTTGATTCAAAAAGAGATGTGCTCTCCAGGAGAATGGACGCGTTCGGAAGCCGAAGTAACGGATTGCGTCAGTCAGGATGCCACCGATCGTGATGACAATCATAAACGACAGCAATGTCTCGAAGACACCTGAATAATAGCCGACGTCCGTACCTGGCATGAGTCGTGGTGACGATGGGAGGTGTTGATACAGCATCAAAAAAATCCAGTTACTCATCAGAAGTCGAAATGATAGACGGACCATAGTGCTCCTCCTTCCCCGTTTTCATGACGATGAAGAGACGGGTGATCATCACGTACAAAAAGGCAGCGACTACGTTTCCGATGAAAAATATTGCAGGAAGCGAAGTGAACAAGGTGAATGCGCCAGCAAACATGAAGACTGTACCTTGATGAACGAGAAGATGCGTCGTCCAGGGTAGCGAACGTTTCGTGAAACGGACAGCCAAAAGAGCGTCAGCAATCGCGATACTGCTGAAGTACAACAGCAGGACTGCGTCCAAGTGCTCATTGACCAACTGCACCGTGTAGGACATAAACGGTACCATCATCGTCATCGATCCAAATAAATGGAGAAATAGAAAAAAGCTGAAGACGGTCCGACCGAGCCACCCGAACAGATAGGGTAGGAATGACGGATACTTCCGTGCCGACTCGGAGACGATAAGATACATCAACGCTACACCAGAACAGAACAAGACAAAGTAGAACAAAAATTGATTGGATTGCAGAATCAGATAGAGGGCGACACTAGCAAATAGGGCGACGACTTGATTGAGGATGAATCGTTGTGCGAATGAAACAGTCGAACGGAATAACAGGAGCGGAAGCCATTCTGTCAAGAGTGCGCTAATCAGGATGACAGGACCGGCAAACAGTAGACCAATTAAGAAGAAGTCGGTGAAGGACGTGCCGTATATTGCTAGATCACCCATCTCAAGCCCAGCAATGAGTGCGTACAAGAAAGCGAACAATATCGTAGAAATAAAACTGTTCTTTACGATAGACAACATCAGATAAGTCCTTTCTGGCTGACGTTTAAAATAGTTTGTACCAGTATAACGTCAAATCGATATGAGGATTGGCAGATTGTTTTAGACTATCGACACCACCGAGCACGAAGCCCTCTCGGACGTAGAAGCGGCAAGCCATTAGATTGTCGTTCTGTGCTTCGAGCGACAGACCAAGCAGCTCGCGTTGTTGTGCCCACTTCGTCGCAGCGGTGAGCAGTTGGTGTCCGACGCCATGTTTACGAAATGCTTGTTTGACAGCGATATTCTCGATGTAGGCAAAACGGTTCCAGTCACGCACGAGGCGAATCTGTCCGATACAAGAAGTGCCGGAGAAGGCGAGGAGGACGATTCGGTCCTCGTTATCAATGTAGGTCGTCCAATCGAGTCGGTCGTCCGGGAAATGGGTTTGAGTAGCTGTTTCATATAGTTCTTCCGTGTAGGTCCATGCGGCATCCGAAAACTGCGGAACGATGCGTCCGATGATTGGGAAGGGATCGTTGGCATCATTGACGAGTGGAATATGCTCGGGCGAGAGCGGTCGAATCGTCAGTTGTTCAGTCTCTTTCATCGTCCTTCTCCTTCTTTCTATAGAGATTTACTTCAGTCTCTTTATCATCTCCTAAAAACTGAGAACTGTCACGAGGTGAGATGAGAGAATGGGTCAATTTTCGAATGAAACAGGTTTTAATTTTTCTAAAAAAGGAATTGCATGAACAGGAACGAATACATAGTCAGAAGACGATGAAACAGTACAGAGAGACAGCAGTAGAGGACGTGACAACATGAACATGGATACGGTCAACCAGTATCTCGATGCCTATGGATATGGCGTTATTTTCATCTTTTTATTTTTTGGCATCGTCGGGATCCCGGCACCGGAAGAATCACTACTCGTCCTGATCGGTATCTTAAGTGGTCAGAACGAAGAACGCTTGATCTATTCGATCTTGACCGCTTACGCCGGGACGTTCGTCGGCATGCTGACAGCATATGGCGCGGGGCGCTTCTTTGGACCGACCGTCTTACGGTACGGTCGGTTTATCGGATTGACGAGGGAGCGCTGGGAACGGGTGTCAAACGGCTACATGGGACGAATCAATCGGACGATCATTGGCGGTCTTTATATTCCCGGTGTGCGGCAAATCAATCCATATTTTGCAGGGATGAAGCGGATTCCATTCGGTCGGTATTTCTGGGTGTCGGCACTTGGTTCCGCACTATGGGTCGTTCCTTTCGTCTTACTCGGTCACTTTGCCGGAAAGACGTTTCATATCAAGCCGGAAGTCGTCCCGTATTTCGGACTTGCCTTACTCGTGTTGTTCCTGCTCGGTGTCCTCGTCAAATGGATCAAGCGTAAACGGCTCGAAAAACGCGTCGTTTCAAGGGAAAACCAAGCGGGAAAAGAAGACTAAGCGATACTTCTTTTTAAAGGATTTTTGCGGATAGTTTGAAGGAGTGGACATACGATGCAAAAAATAGTGATCTTTCCTTTTTTAAGGATGCGATCCGGTCATCATCTCGTCGCGGAAGCCATCGCCGAACGATTGCAGGGACCAGACGTTGAAGTCAAGGAAGTAGAGTTACTCAGTACAATCAGCCCGTTTGCGGAATGGGTGACATCGAAGTTTTATCTGAACTGGATTCGCCATTTCTCTAACGGTTATAGTCGTTTTTATCATCGGCACATCGCCGGACGTTCGAGTAACGCGCGCTCGACAGGGTGGACGTCGCATTATTTCCAACAACAGATGTTACGGATCATTCGGACGGAAGAGCCGGATGTCATCATCTGTACACATGCGTTTCCGTCCTATCTGTTGAATCAATTGAAAGAACGAAACCTTTGTGACGTACCGGTCATCAATGCTTATACCGATCTATTCGTCAGTCGGGTTTGGGGAAAGACGCATATCGAGTATCATTTGTTGCCGAATCGTGAGGCAAAACAGGAGTTACTCACGCAACATGCCGTGCCGGAAGAGCGCTTATTTGTGACGGGAATCCCTGTCCATCCAGCAATCTCTGGCGGTTCGATCATTCGCTCGACGCAGTCCCGCAAACAAATTCTTGTTGCTGGAGGAAACGGTGGGCTCGGTCAACTGGAGACGTTGCTGAAGCAAATCGAGCACTGTGCGGAAGCGGATTTTTACGTCTTATGTGGCAATAATCGCTCGTTATACAAACGATTGTCGTCACAGAAACAAGCTCACATCCATCCACTTGCCTATATCGATTCACGTGATGAGATGAATCAGCTATATGAACGGATGGATGCAATCGTCACGAAGCCTGGTGGCGTAACGGTCAGTGAAGCATTCGAAAAACGGGTACCGCTTTTTATGCAGCATGTCCTACCAGGGCAAGAAGAAATCAATCGAACTTATTTATTAGATAAAGGACTTGCCTTTTCGTTCGATCAAACAGATACACTCGCTGACGTCATTCGTCGAACACTTGAGAATCCGGACGTCATGCACCAATGGCAGCAAGCGATCTCACAGTATCAAAGTGAGCAAGTGATTGCCGATCGACGTTTTTTTGAGAAACGGATTGCGGGTAGTCTTGAAGGTGGTCAGCGTCAAGTAAACGGATAAAGGAGAATTATGCAGATGCGGTCACGCCTTGTCACAGCGGGAGTTCTCGCTACACTTGCCTATACGGTCGTTCCGTATATGGCCTCACGCGTCTTTGGATGGCGCGTCACGAAATCAATGGATTCACGATCCGTCGCCTTGACGTTCGATGATGGTCCAGATCCCGTCTATACAGCAGAATTACTGGACCTTTTACAACAAGAAGGGATTCAGGCGACGTTTTTCGTCGTGGGTCATAAAGCGGAGGCACATCCGGATCTCATTCGCCGGATGCACGAAGAAGGGCATCAACTCGGTATTCACAACTATGTCCATCGTCCAAACTGGTCGATGCGACCGTCGACGGTCCGTCAAGGAATCGAGCGGACGGCAACAGTCATTGAACGGATCACGGGCGAATGTCCGACGGTCTACCGTCCACCGTGGGGGGCGCTTAATGCTGGAGATGTCCTCTGTCCTCCTTCTTACAAAATGATTCTCTGGTCGAAGATGGCGGAGGACTGGAAGCTAGAGGGCGGGAGCGCAAAAATCAAACGACTGCTATCAAATGTGTCAGAAGGAGACATCATCTTGCTCCACGATAACGGGGATACGTTCGGGGCAGATGCACAAGCGCCCGTGCAGACGATTGCGGCGCTAAAAGAACTCTTGCCGGAGTGGAAAGCACGCGGCTTACAGTTTCGGCGGATCGATCAAGCGTAAAGAAAGAGGACTTACCGGTTTCATGGTAAGTCCTCTTTTGCATGGATCATGCTTCGTGTGACATGTCGTCCTCGTCTTCTTGGCTATGATGGAGAATCAAACGCCGCACGACGAACGAGCGTAAGAATAAGATGAAGGTGACGAGCGGAAGTAGTAACCACCACGATTGCGTTAAAAATAAATCATCAAACGTCGTGATCATGACGAAATGACGCCCGATGGACAACCACATGAAAAAGGAACTGACGAACAGAATCGCTTCTGATGTCGTCATGAATTCAAAATCGGATTTCATTGCTTCACTCCTTATGGATGGATGATCTGTTTTTTTAGCATCATCCAGCGTACTCTACTAAACAAACTAATGGGTATGATAAAGATTAAGAACGGACCGGTTCGCGGTCTTGCGTCGTTATCGCTGCCTCGGCATCGACCTCGTACAGAATGACACGGTTCCGCCCTTGCTCCTTGGCGGCATATAACGCTTCATCGGCAAGGATATTCATCCGCTGGGCGGCGACGTGTTTCCCATGGGCGATACCGACGGACGCCGTGATGGAGATGGCGGGAAAGCCGTCGAGCTGAAAGCGCGTGTTCGCGATCCGCTCCCGGATTCGGTTGGCGACCTTCGCGACTTTCGAAGGCGTCAAATCATAGACGAGTACCATGAATTCCTCTCCACCGATGCGTGCCGTGATATCATGCGGACGCGTTTCTTCCTGTAAGATCCGTGCGAACTGTTGTAAGACGAGATCCCCATTCGCATGCCCGTATGTATCGTTGACGTGCTTGAAGTGGTCGATGTCGAGCGCGAGCACATTGTAGACGCGTCCTTCTTCTTCGAGAAATGCCGTTCGTTCATCCCAAACACGTCGATTGTACAGACCCGTCAAGTGATCGAGTTCTGCGGATTGTTTATAGCGTTGCACCTGTTCGTTAAGCAACTGAAAATCAATCGTCAATAAGCTCGATAAGAGTCCAACCGCGAGTCCGATCGTCCATGTCGAAGCGAGTAAGCGAAAGGCGGCGTCACTGAAACCGAGATTGATTGAGACGGCGATTGAAATCATGAACAACGCCCAGACGTTCATGATCAGATTTTGCAAGAATGGTCGATGAAGCAACCGCTTGTGGATGAAGTACATCCCGGTGCTGATGCCAAGGACAGCGAGAAAAGCGACGACCGCTTGTGGAGTCCAACCGAAGTAGAACCGGGAGCAACCGATGATCAGCGTCGCGATGATCAGTGGCGAGCGGACGCCATAAAAGGCGAGCAGGACGAGCGGTAAATGTCGCAAGTCCATCCGTAACGACTCGTTGATGGCGATCCCCTTAAACATCAATAGTACCCCGAGCAGCCCGGTGGCGAGACCGACAATGAGGGATTTCAAGCTACTTGACGCGAGACGTTGACTATAAATGATTTTGGCGATTAAATAAAAGCCGGTGAAGGCGATGCAAGCATTCAATAACAACTCGGCAATGAACATCGGTTCCACATCCTTGAGTATGATACCTTCACGATAGCAGTTTGATAAAGGATGTCAACGAGAGACTCTCAAAATTTTAGTAAATCAGGTAAAGACTTGCTTCGATATGATCATTTGGTAAAATAAGAGAGCTTTAGGGAAAGGGAGGGATGAGGTTGGAACCGAAACATCTAACGATTGAAGCGCGGAAGTTTGACGGACGTCTGCACTATTCGTGGGACGGAGACGTTCTTGTTCAGACGGAAGCGTATCTGCTCGTCGCGAATATGCCCGGACGGACACTTTTACATCATTGTCGCGAAGCGGTTTATACATATGACAATTATAGTCTGGAATTCTATCCGCTTGATGCTGATTTCACAGTCGGTCTCGATTTAGAGCGGACGGGAGAAGTGACGTATTACTGTAACATTTGCTTACCGTCGGTTCTTCAAGGAACTACCTTATCGTTCATCGATCTGGATCTCGATCTCGTCCATCGAGAGGGAGTGTGGACGGTCGTCGACGAGGACGAATTTTTAGAGAACCAACAATTGTACGACTATCCGACTGATGTGATTGAACGAGCTCGTGCATCGTTACTGAACCTACAACAGCGAATCTCGCAGCAGAGTTTCCGTTTGACGGCTTTTTGGATCCGTTCATCCCGACCGTCCTGCAGATGAAGAGAAGGGGGAATGACACATGAAGACGATTCGTTGTCACCGGGCATTCGGTGTCTATGGATTATTGATGAAGGATGATGCCTTACTCGTCATCGACAAGAATGGTGGACCGTATATCAATCGCTATGACTTACCAGGGGGGAGCCTCGAAGAAGGGGAGACGCTCGCTACGGCGATGCGCCGGGAATTCACGGAAGAGACAGGGCTCGAGGTGGCACTCGAACGGCAGATCGGCGTCGCGGACTTCAAGCTTCCGTGGGATTGGCGCGAGTTCGAAGAAGTCCATCACATCGCCGTCTTTTATCTCGTCCGACAGACGGGTGGAACGCTTTGTATCCCTGAACAATTCGTCGGACAAGACTCGCTCGGTGCGCGCTGGGTCAAGGCGAGTGACGTCTCGATCGATAACGCGTCACCGCTCGTACTCGAAGCGTTTCGCTGGATTGAGGAACAGCAACTCGATCTCGAGGCAAGGCACTTTTCAAATTGGGATGTCTTGAAATGAATCGAAGCGCTCTTCGCATGAGGAGAGCGCTTTTTTTCATGTTCGATTCGCTAATGCAGCATCGAGTCGTCGTTTTTGATGCTGATGATGTGCGAGATGGTACGAAACGAGAGCATACCACTCTGCTGCGTTCAACCAGCCCATTCCACCGTGACGCGTCTTTTGGTCAGATGCTGTCGACTGAGCGATCGTTGCAAGCGCGGCGTGACGATCGCTCAGCTGTCGCCAGCGCGTCCGTAGTCGCTCGATTTGATCCGTCTCGTCAGGTGGTGCATTCATCGTATCCGGTAATCGGATTGGAGTCGCCGGAAACGCGCCGGCAGTAAATAATCGTTCACCGAACGGAGACTTCCCGGATTCTGTTACTGGTGCGAACTGACATGCCTCGACTTCATCTAAATATTCATGACTGACGACAATCAGGTGATCATACATCTGACTGATCGACCATGTGTCATGATCGATGTGATGGATTAATTCATCGGGACGATAGTGATCCAGTTCGTGTAAGTAAAATGTAAATAGCTCGTTCATTTCGTCACTCCTCTCAAAAAACTTCTCCCTACTCTTTTCGAACAAACAGTCACTTCTTCCTGTCATCTTTCCTAGAAAGGAGGAATCACTATGCAAACCCCTTATCTTCCGATTCCCCATACGCTCTTACGGAGCGGGACGGCATTCGCGTCCGTCCATGAAAAGATGATTTACCTGATCCTCGAGAGTTTCAGCGGTCAGGATGGTCAAGCGTTTCCGTCCTATCAGACGATTGCCGATGCTGTCCCGTGCAGCAAATCGACGGTCAAGTCGTGTATCCAGTCCTTGATTGCGAGCGGTCGGATTGAAAAGGTCGAACGCTTTACGAAACACGGAGGGCAGACATCAAATGCCTATCGTGTCCTGCCTCGTGTTGACAGTACACCCCCGGTAAGTCAGGAGACGACTGCCCCCGAGGTTTTTGTTGCCTCCGAAGAAGAGGTCTTGAAGAAAACGACTTTAAAAAAGGAACTGGTGCAGCAGTACGAGACGAATCTCGGCAAAGCGACACCCCGAATCAAGCAAGAATTGCTTCAGCTTGCGTCGGAGCACCCAGTCGAGCGGATTCAGTACGCAATCGAAGAAGCGGCACGGGCGAATAGTCGTCACTTCGGTTATATCGAACAAGTCGTCAAGCGCCTCGCGACCGGATCCGCGACTAAACGTTCCAAACGAATAACTCATCGAACGCGGAAAGGAACTTCATTATTTCAATTACCGAATTGGGTTGAACAAGAAAAAATATCACAACGCGCTTACGAGGCGAAACAACAAGAGCAGCAAGTCATTCCTGACGATGCCGAGATCGCTGAATTGTTACAAGCATTGACAAGGGAGGGAGCTTAATGCAATTAGAAGAGTTACTGCGACGGGCAAACCAAAAACTAACTGTCCCCGGCATGCACCCGACAGTCGTCCGAATCGCGCGTGACGTGATTCGTGAGCTCTATCCGCAAGGGATCAAGCTCGGTATAGCGCAAAGCTTTCGGAGCATAGCCGAACAGAACGCGTTATATGCGAAGGGACGGACGACACAAGGACCGATTGTCACACAGGCACGAGGGGGTCAATCAAACCATAACTTCGGTGTCGCAATCGACGTCTTCCATTACGAAAATGGCGCATTGTTCCTTTCTCCGCCAGACGCGCGACTCCGGCGGATCGTTGCAGCGATGAAACGACGCGGAATGGACTGGGGAGGCGATTGGTCTCGTTTTCCCGACTACCCACATTTTGAACTGTACGATCATGTTAGTCTTGCCCGCCATCATGTGCCAAAACCGGGACTCTATCTACGGGAACGAATCCAAGCACCGGAACTCGTTCGGGCAATTGAAAAACGATTAGGTCTAGCGGTAACCGGAGTGTTTGATGCCCGATTGACGCACGCCGTTCGAACGTTCCAACAGACGTGTCGTCTTGTCGTTGACGGAATTGTTGGTCCACTAACATGGCATCGTTTGTTTCCGGTGTCACCATGATTCGTTTTCAAGCGTGGATTCGACTCTTGATTCCGCTCTACGTCTTTCTTGAGTTACTCTTACCGACGCTCGGATTTTCGGCATTACCGGTGTCGTCAAGTGACGTCGAGCGATTCGTGACGGGTTTGATTGGACTAGTCGGTCTTTTCATTGCTTGGTGGAAAAACAATGACGTGACCGAGCGTGCACTGAGACGAAGACAGGCACAGGAACAGCTGGAAAACACATCCTTGACCGATTAAGAAGGCTGGAAGCGTTTGGAATGTGTCAGCAACGGGCATTATTTCATACAAACGACTAACAGTTTGATTTCAAGACACCGATATAAGGGATAGACTTTAGTCAAGTAGATAAAGAAAGAAAGGTCGGTCTTTTTGTGAAATGGTCAACGTTGCAGCGGTATTTGTTTTTAGCACTTTGTGCGCTTTTGTTTACAAGCGTCTGGAGCTATCAAGCTTTCCTGAAAATCGAACGAGAAAATGCTCGTATCTTAAACGAGGCGATTCCCATCTCGACGGAAGCAGCAGAATTATTTCCAGCGTTATTGAACCTTGAACTCGTCGTCCGCAGTTATATCCTCTCACCGAACGAGGCGGATTTAGCCCAGTATGAACGGACGATTGATCGGCTTAATCAAACGGTCAAGCGACTCAATCAACTCGATGAGAATCATCCGATCATGCGAAAACTCGTCCGGACCGAGGCGATTCCCCGAATTGAGACGGCGACGCGTTTTTATGACGCGCAACTGGAACTCGCTCGAAGTGGAGATCAAGCAGCGGCTGAGGCAAAACGATATCAGGGGATGCAGTACATCGAGACGTTTCGTCCGATCGATGCTCGTCTACGAACGGACGTCAATCGCATCATTGCTGAAGCAACGAATCGTTCCGAACAAGCATCGAGTGCTGCGAAATGGGTCATCGTCGTTGTCGCAAGCATCGCGGTCATCGTCTTGATCGCCTTCATCCAGACGTTTCGGATGGAGCGCAGTAAACAAGCCTTGATTCATCGTTCTCTTCACGACGCCTTGACTGGTATCCCGAATCGACGGGCGTTCGATGAACGACTCGAGCAACTGCTTGAAGAAGCCAAACAACATCAGACACCACTCTCCCTGATTCTGATCGATGTTGATGCCTTTAAATCGTATAACGATACGTATGGTCATTTAAAAGGGGATGAATGTTTAAAAGAAGTCGCCCGCGTCTTAAAGCGTCAAGCGCGTCACGGACAAGTCGCACGGTACGGTGGGGAGGAATTCACAGTCTTGTTGTCGCGTGGAGCAGAAGAAACCCGGCACATTGCAGAACGAATCCGTCAGGACATTCTCGATTTGAATATCGTACATGAACGGTATGAACCACTTTGCCGGGTCAGTGTCAGTCTTGGCTTGACGTCGCTCGTACCCGGAGCAGAGACGACGGAAAAAGAGGTGATCGATCAAGCCGACCAAGCGTTGTATCGGGCGAAAGAGAATGGTCGGAACCAAATCGGTGACATGGCAGGCTGAAAATATGAATTCGACAAAAATCCCACGCGTGAGATGCGATGCTCACGTGTGGGATTTTTTCATTGTAAGATGACGCAATATGATCGATCGGAAATGAGAGGCGCCGATATGACATAGACCGCTTTGACGGGAACACCACCGACACGTGCATCGAGTTGTTTGAGCTGGGACCGAATCTTGCGGCTTAAGCCATAGCGTGTTTCAGTACTGAGCTCATCGACATCTTCTTGGACGTGCAAGAGAAGTTGGAACGGTTCAAGCGAAAAGATTGAAAAATCACAGGAAATCCGCGGATCCTCGAACTTTTCATTCAATTCCTTCTTGATGTAATAGGCTTCTTGTGCACTGATCATCTTCTCTCACCTCACTCTCCTGGTTGAACGACTTTTTCTCTACTATAGTCTATATTACCCAGTTTTCTGGCAACTAATCGTCTGATTTTGAAAAATAGTCAATCCAAACTTTAAAAACACTTGAAACGTTTTTTTAAGATGTCATCCTACTCGACAGCAAAAGAAAAACCGCCGAGCTTCAATGAGCAGGGCGGCAGGATTCAAGAGATCGATGATTGAACTTGGCATGTTCGAAGATACTGCTCCATCGCTTGGCCGAAGAAGGTCAATTGATGCGTCGAGATGACCGGTACCTTCCCATACCGCACTTCAAAGTAGAGCGGATCAACAGGAGATGGGAACGCAATCCGATCAAACCATTCCGTTACCGTCTCGTGGGTCCGGCGTTGTAAGGACAGTGGCAATTGTGCATTAAAGTGAGCGAGTTGTTTTCGAATCGAGTCAGCAGGCAGGTCTTTTGTCTCATAAATGAAGATTGGAAATCGTGGCGGAAGCACATACCCTGATGGATCGATACGAGGTCGACGCAACCACTGGAGATAATGCCAGAAAAACCAGCTACAAAACAGGAGAATGAGACATAGTATGAGAAGATAAGGAGGTGTCGTCACCGAAGAATCGAACCCTGTCCGGAACCATGGAGCTGGTGGATCGACTTCGCTCATCGTGACCGTGCTCTCGCCATAAGACGTTCCTTCTTCGATCGTATCGAAGATCGATTCCTTTGGACCACAACGATCGACGCAATATGTATTCGTTGCTGGATCAATTCGTCCAAGCAGTGACGTATAGAGCGACGGGACGAATTGTTGCACGGTAAGTAGTAGTAGACAGACAAGTGGGATAAGAAGCAATAGGCGAGTGCGAAGCGTTTGCACGATAGGGACACCTCCTTTGACGAGTACGTTTAACAGACTTTCGCTACACAGTATAGCAAAAGTGGAGAGGGAATATTTTGATTTTTTCAAAAAATAGTCATTGATTTAGAAGGGAATGAAAGAGATGGATTTACGATCGAGTTACCAAGAAACGACGAAACGTTTAGATGGACATGGTAGTCGGACGGTTGGCGTGTTACAAGAAGCGCTGCGAACTGTCTCAGCTGATCAACCAAGTGACATCTATGGCAACGGCGAATTCATCAAGACGTTCGAGCGCAAGATGGCAGACTTACTTGGGCATGAGGATGCGGTCTTTTTCCCGAGTGGTACGATGGCGCAACAGATTGCGCTACGCATCTGGTCGGATGAACAGGGTAATCGCAAGGTCGCCTATCATCCGCTTTGTCATCTCGAAATCCATGAGCAGGACGGCTTAAAGAAATTGCACGGAATCGAACCAGTACTAGTCGGAGAAGCCGATTGGTTGATGACGATGGACGACATTAAAGCTTTGCCGGACGTCAGTTGTCTGTTACTCGAACTGCCACAACGCGAACTCGGTGGATTGCTTCCGTCACGTGAGGAACTTGAAATCATCTGCACGTATGCCCGTAAACAGAATATCCGACTTCACTTGGACGGTGCCCGTTTACTTGAGGTCTTACCGTATTATGAGGCAGAAGCAAAGGACATCGCGCAACTGTTTGATAGTGTCTATATCTCATTTTATAAAGGACTCGGCGGTGTTGCAGGAGCGATTTTAGCCGGACCAGAAACGTTTTGCCAAGAGGCGCGAATCTGGAAACGGCGCTATGGCGGTGATTTGATCAGTCTCTATCCGTATATCCTATCCGCCGACTATTATTATGAACAACGAAAAAACCGCATGGCGGAGTACCATGCAGCCGCAAAAGCACTAGCGAGAAGGTTGAATGCAATTCCAGGCATCTCGACTCGTCCCCTTGAGCCTGTCTCAAACATGTTTCATCTCTACTTCAAGGCAGAAAAAAAAGTCGTCGAAGAAAAATTGATTGCCATCCAGTTGCAAGGACCGGTTTGTATCGCCGGCTATCTAGTTGAGAAAGACATCGGCTGCGCAACAGAAATCAACATCGGCGATAGTTTTCTTGCGTTAACGCCTGACGAGCGGAAAACGGTCTTTCGTCAATTGACGGAGGCGTTTTCCGAGGATTGAACAACATCAGGAGCGGGAATCGTAGGATGGAGGCGACGATAGGTGTCGACTTTTTCTGCGATCATTCGCTCCGTTTCCTGTAATGCTGCCAGTTGTGCCAAGACGTTCGCATGGTGTGCTTCAAGCAATGCGAGCCGTTCCCGTGTCGTATCCTGCTCGCCGTGGGCAAGGAACAGCGTCACATACGAACGGATCTGCTCGATCGGCATATGCGTTTCGCGCAAGCGAAGGACGAACCGAAGCCACGTCACATCTTGGTCGTCGTATCGACGTTGACCGTTCTGGCGCTTCGGAAACAGTAGCCCTTCTTTCTCGTAATAGCGAATCGTATGGGCACTCGTATCGGTCAATCGACTGGTTTCAGAAATCGTATACATACATCTCACCTTTCTGCTTGACTTAGAGTTCACTCTAAGGATTAGACTCTCACTATACCAAATCAAAAAGGGGATATGCTACATGAAGTACACGGTCATTACAGGAGCAAGTTCAGGAATTGGATATGAGACAGCAAAACTACTCGCAGGAAAAGGAAAATCACTCGTTCTCGTCGCACGGCGGACGTCTGAGCTCGAAAAACTTCGGGATGAAGTCAAACAAATCTCACCAGACAGTGATGTCATCCTCAAGTCGGTCGATCTTTCGGATAACCAAAACGTCCATGATCTGTACGAAGGCTTAAAAGAACTCGAAATTGAAACATGGATCAATAATGCCGGGTTCGGTGATTTTGATCTCGTCCAAGACATCGACCTAGGAAAAATCGAAAAGATGCTCCGCTTGAACATCGAGGCGTTGACGATTTTATCGAGTCTGTTCGTTCGCGATCATCATGACGTCGAAGGAACAACACTTGTCAATATCTCATCAGCCGGCGGTTACCGGATCGTGCCGAACGCGGTCACGTATTGTGCGACGAAGTTCTATGTCAGTGCCTATACAGAAGGGCTCGCGCAAGAACTGCAAAAAGGTGGCGCAAAACTTCGGGCGAAAGTGCTTGCACCAGCTGCGACAGAGACGGAATTCGCGGATCGTTCACGCGGGGAAGCAGGGTTCGACTACAGCAAGAACGTCAAGAAATACCATACAGCGGCTGAGATGGCAGGCTTCCTGCATCAGTTGATCGAAAGTGACGCGATCGTCGGCATCGTCGACGGTGAGACGTATGAGTTCGAATTGCGTGGTCCGTTGTTCAACTACGCAGGATAAAATAGAACAAGGTCCCTTTTTCGAATGAGAAAGGGACCTTGCTTATGTAAGCATAATTCGAACAAGTTTCATGAATGGATCAAAAAAGGACGTCCATCACTTATTTTTAAAGACTTTCTTCGCTAATTTCCATACGACATAGACGACTGCGCTAATGATCAGAAGATTCATCAAGGCACCGAAAATCATAAATTGCCCCACGAGTTAACCACCTTTAAATCCTTTTTAAGAGGAGTAAGCATTTTATTTACGTTTTTGTTTTGAGAACCTCAAGCTGATAAAGAATAACGCCATCAGCACGATAGCGATGTTCACGGCTAACGTTAATCGCTCATTTTCAATCACTCGACCATTCAAGAGATTCAAGATGATAACAAGCAACATAAATGACAATAAAAAGTATTTTATGGATTTATTTATCATGAATTACTTCCTTTTTTTGTGTTCTTGTATTAGTTTAAACATATCGCGCATTTTAAAACAAGGGGAATCAAGTTGGACGGAACATGTCAGAGTATTGAAAGTAACGTCAAATGACCATTGGAAAAAAGGTGATCGAATGAAAAACATGATGTTCTTAGGACTCGTCGTTCTCTTACTCACGATGCTCTTTTTACTTCATTATGGGCTACATCTCATCAGTGATACGACGCTGAAAATATCTTTGTTGGCTTCGCTGATCATAGTATTGATTGCGCGGAAAAAATGGAAGATTACGTTTTCTACTGCGGAATGATCTAGAGAACGTATGAAGAATTGGGAGAGAGAATGAGCGTCAATGAATTTTTTGACTGGAAAATCAATTTAGAGGATGAACTGTATGCTGTCATTGATGAGAAGGCGAGAAAAATGGTAGTGATGGGGAACTTCATCGAACTAAGCGCGGTCTTATGGATGGATCGAAATGATGTCCTTCAGTTAAAGCCGACGTGGGATTGTGTCATTTCCATCGACGATGCTACAAAACAGATTACGATTCGCTCGTCAGAATCATTGAATATGAGAGAAGAATGTTAAGTGATCAAACAATCGAGTCCATTCGTGCGATCGCTGAATGGGCTCGATTGTTATTTAAAGTACGATATCTACTTTAATTCATGTTGAACGGAGCCAGTCACTTCAACATGATGCTGGTCGTATACAGTCGTCAGTACATGATCTTCAACGATTTCATAGTTGTATATATAGTCTGGTTCATTCGTGTATTTGATTTCCAACACGTATCTTCCGGTCTTCGACTCAAAGACCGTTTCTTTTTTTGAAATATCTTGGTCGTATTCTGATTCAACTAACATTCGTTCAATCTTGATTTCAGTCATCGTTTTAGAAACGAAGAGGTGAGTCGGATAGGCAGCTATCAAGATGACGAGAACGATAAGTGTATAGATGAGTGGACGTACTTCTTTTTTCATACAATCACATCCGTTCCGATGAAATGAATAGAGAAGCTAGGTATTCTATATTGAAGATGAGGAGAGATATGTGATGGGAAAAAACAAAGACGAGATACCGTACTATATGAGGAACGTTCCGTTCTTCTTCCTAACGGCACTCCTCGCACCCGTCGCGGTATTACTTGTCCTACTCCACTGGGAAAAGCTCACTATGCAAATGAGAAATAATCATTTGACGTTCTCGATCTTAATGACCATGTTATACATCTCGAAAATACTGCCTGAAGGTCTGTTTAAAATCATATTCGCTGTCTTTACGTGGACGTTGATTCTTTTCGTGACATACATCTACTTTGGTGGCGGAAGAAAAGGAGGGGGACATGAGTAAGTATCATCTATCGAGTATTCGCTTAATTCTGATTGTCGTCATCACGTCGTCAATCTTGTATTATGGATTCGACTGGGAACTCGGGTATGGCATTATCTGGTTGATTGGTTTAGTAGGATTTACGATTTATCGCAACTTTGAGGCTGCTCGGAACGAGAAAATCGAAGCGCAAACGAAGAACGATTGATTTCATTTGAAGTCCATCGTTCTTTTTAAATATGACCCCACCGAACTAAATCTTCAAGGTAATCACGATACGATTCCATTTATTATCTTTTTCACCGACGCACTGGAATTCACCTGCTTTTACACAAATAGACCGTTGGACGAGTGACGAGTCCAATGGTCTATTTGTGTTATTTGTCGTCCTGTAGAACACATTTCATCGCCTTAGATCATTTTATATCCCATTCGTCTCGCCTCGATGAAAGCAGCAGCAAGAAAGGCGAAGCCCCCCCAAAGGATCCATGCTGCCCCACGTCCGACGAGTAAGGGATCCGTTCCATACAGCGATGTGCCCCACGTTAGAACGATTCCGTCTAAAAACGTCGCCATTAACAGTCCGAGACTGACACCCGGCACCATCTGTTCAGCATTCAAGCATGCAACTTTTTTTATGATGATGACGGAAATCCACGAAACCGGTAAACCAATCAGGAAGGCAATCACGTTTCCAACATTTTCGAACATGCCGATTCCAGATCCGAATCTGACTGACAGGGCACCGACGAACCAAAATGCTACACCAAGTACGACCAAGACGATAGCTTGTCCTTTCGAGAATAGAGGGGGCTTATCATGTGTCATTTGTATTTCCTCCTTAAAGGTGTAGTATTTACTACATAAATAAATGTAGCATCTACTACGCTTTTTGACAATGCCATGGTGTATCGATTGTAACTGTCACAATCTTTTTATCGAAGTGATTTCGTTTTCGTGAAAAACAACTTGAATAATCGCCGATTCAGCTATAAAAAAGGTCAATCGATGACGATAGATAGGTACAGATTGTTCCTTTGAAAAACTGTCTTAGTACATGAACGATACATAGAAGGAGTTAATGACACCATGAATGAAATCTTACCGAGACCGTTACGTTCACCAGCGATTTTGTCGAGCCTTGAAGCAAACGTCGCGATGATCTGTTTTGATCGCCAACGACGTGTCGTCGACGTCAATGACTTGTTTGCGAAAACGATGAAATATAAACGAGACGAGATGATTGGCCTACAGCACCATACGTTTTGCACACCAGAATTCGCGAACAGCCGTGAGTATCAGGACTTTTGGACACGCCTGTTTTCGGGCTTCAGTACATCGGATAAAATCAAACGGGTCGATGCCCGGGGCGACATCTTATGGCTTGAAGCAACCTACATGCCGATTTTTGAAGGAGAAGAGGTCGTCGGCGTCGTCAAGATCGCGAGTAACATCACGGACCGGATCGACCGTGTGCAAGGATATGCGAAAAGCTTCCAGACGCTTGCTGAAGGACTGAATCTGCAGTCGATTCAAGGATCGAAAGAGGGAACCCAGCTTCAAGAAACGATGAACACGATCGCGAGTGAAACGGCAGAAAACCAACAGACGTTCGAAACGTTATATGACCAAGCAATCGAGATCACGAAGATTGCTGATACGATCAAGGAGATTGCTGCCCGGACGAACCTGTTGTCTCTGAACGCGGCAATCGAGGCAGCACGGGCTGGAGAACACGGTAAAGGATTTACCGTCGTTGCGAGCGAAGTCAAAAATTTATCAGATTTAGTCGGCAGTGCAGTTGTCGAAGTACGGACGAATACGGAAACGATGAATCGTCAAATCATGGCGATGATGAAAAAGATTGAAGCGTCCCATCTCGAAGTCGCGTCGAGCCTTGCGACGGTAAAAGAAACGATGCAACGCTTTACCGCAATCGAAGAGGTCGCACGACAACTCGAGCAGCAAACAGAGGATTTCCGGTCGTTCATTTAAAACAATTACCTGCGATATTTCAGCAATGTGAGGGGATCACATTGCTTTTTTGATAGTGTTGAAATATCTAGGAAATGATAATGGAGTCATGGGAGTAGATAGTCAGGAGGGTAGAAATGAAGCAATTTTGGAATAGATTCATCGATCAACAATATGCGAAACCACGGGGAATCATTGGAGCGTCAATTGGTGAGATCATGGTCCGGCAACATCATGAAGAAATGAAATGGACGATCGACATACTTAACGTTCAGGCAGGAGAAACTTTTTTAGAACTCGGTACAGGTGCGGGACATGGCATTGCCTATTTGCTTTCGCAAACAGATACGAAGCACGTTACAGGTCTCGATCTGTCAAAGACGATGGTCCGGTCAGCAACTTTTCGTAATCGGCAAGCGATTCAAGCAAACCGAGCGACGATTCAACAAGCCGATATTAATCATTTAAAATTACTCCATGAGACGGTCGACGGGATCTTTAGCATTCATACGGTATATTTTTGGGAATCCGTCGATCAGACATTACAAGAACTGTATCGCGCTTTACGACCAGGCGGGCGATTCGTTTTAACATACTGTGATGGAAAAGCAGGGATTGAGTGGTTAGATCTTCAAAAACAAATCGAACAGGAGTTCATTCCACTTGCTGAACAAGCTGGTTTTATAAATGTCGTATTAATACGCGGTCCAATCATTCGGTCGTTTCATACGGTAGCGCTTGTGGGATATAAAGGATGTGCCCGTTGACCAAAGGGAGGATCCACGTTATAATTCAAATAGACGTTTGAATGAACTGATAAAGGAGGCAACGTCATGGCACATGATCATCATCACCACCATCATCATACCGACAATAAAAAGGTACTGCTCTTATCGTTCCTGATCATCACCGCGTTCATGGTCGTCGAAGTCATCGGCGGGATTTGGACGAATAGTCTAGCGTTGTTATCGGACGCAGGGCATATGCTCAGTGATTCGATTTCACTTGCAATTGCCCTGTTAGCCTTCCAGTTCTCGAGTCAAGCACCGGATGCGAACAAGACGTTCGGTTCAAAACGCTTTGAAATCTTAGCCGCAATCATAAATGGCGTGACATTGATCGTCATCGCTCTCTATATTTTCATTGAAGCCATCCAACGCTTCATCGATCCACCCGCTGTCGCAACGACCGGGATGCTGATCATCGGTGTCCTTGGCTTGCTCGTCAACATTCTCGTTGCTTGGATCATGACACGTGGCGGTGGACATGAGCACAACCTCAACATGCGCGGTGCCTATCTGCATGTCTTAAGCGACATGCTTGGATCGGTCGGTGCGATTGCAGCTGCTCTTCTGATCATGTTCTTCGGTTGGGGATGGGCGGATCCACTGGCGAGTGTCATCGTGGCGATCCTCGTCTTACGGAGCGGCTATTACGTGACGAAGGCATCCGTTCACGTCTTGATGGAAGGAACGCCGAGCGATGTCGACATCGATGAGGTCGTTTCGACGATTCAGACGAACGAAGCCGTCCTCGGACTACATGATCTGCACATCTGGTCGATCACGAGTGGCTATAACGCATTATCGTGTCACGTCGTCGTCAAAGAGGACATGACCGTCCGGGAGTCAGAGTCAATTCGCGAACAGATTGATCACGATTTGAAACACGTCGGTATTAACCACGCGACCATCCAGGTCGAGACGGATCAGCACGCACATGGCAATACGTTGTATTGTGACGGCAAACACGAATCGCATACGCATTAAAAAAACGAGCACGCGTCCAAATCGGACGTGTGCTCGTTTGCTTATGCTCAAATGATCGGCACCGTTGGTAGAAACAACGTCGCGAACAGACTGATACTCAAGAACATCGAGTATCCGAAAAAGGTCGTTTTGGCATTTCCAGCAGCTCGGTTACCTAAGTACATGAAAAAAACAATGGATAAGAACGTCAAACCCGTCAATACGGACGAGTGGTGTTGATCCGGCGAAGGAGCAAGCGACTGGACAAGATGCGCGAGACCAAGCGGCAGGACGATCAAAAGAAAGTAGTAGCCTAGACGTGCCTCAGATGGGACGTCGACCTGTTCCTGTTCGGTTTCATAGTCATAACGCGTTTGCGTTTTCATGGATCTTCACCTCTCTATGCGTTTAGTATAGCGAATGAACATGTCGGCTCTGTTACAGACGGGTAAGAATGCCTTAACAGACGATGACGATGTGATGACGAAAAAAGAATGGGCAGTAATTGAGAAAAATTGTAAGATAGACAAGAAGTCGTTTTAGGAAAGGAATAAAGAATCATGTCACGTGCGTTTCGTTTTATGTATGTCTCGGATTTGTTATCGACCGTCGGGACGAGTTTCGTTTATATCGCGATCTACTGGTTGAGCGCGGAAGAGATCAGTGCTTCTGGCGTCGCCCTGATTGCGACGGGTGTATTCTTGATTCGTTTTCTCGTTTCGACGTTCGTTGGACCGTGGATCGACCGCTTCGTCAGCGCATCGTTGTACCAAATGTCGTTGCTCATTCGATTGCTTGCACTTGGTATTACGTTAGCAGGAATCGGGATGACGGACGTCGTCCTGCCGTGGTTACTCGGCTTACTCGTCGTTCAGACGATTTTACAAATCATTAGTGGCAATGCCGTCTTCACATGGGTCGTTGATTTAGTCGAAGATGACCAATTACCGCAAGCGAATGCCTATCTCGCAACGATTGAACGAATCGGGACGTTAAGCGGATTCTTGCTCGGTGGGATGATGATCGCCCGTTTTTCGATTGCGAGTATCTTATGGCTTGATCTTGGACTGCATCTCGTTGCCTGGTTGCTCGTCCGACACATGACGGGACAGGTGGCTGAAGGGGTGCGTACCGGATCGTACCGCGAAGCGTTACTCGAAGGAATTCGCCACGTCGCGCGTGACAGTCGCTTGAAATGGATCCTTGGTTGTGCGATCCTCGCAAATTGGATGATCACACCGATGAACACTTTACTTGCGCCATACGCGAAGGACGTCTTATCGGGGAATGCACAGACCTTTTCTGCGCTTGAGCTAGCAACAGTAATCGGGGGAATCACGATGTCGCTCCTATACGGGAAGTGGGTCGTCTCGATAAGACAGGATAAGCTGTTTCGCGTCGCTGTTGTACTGCAAGGGCTCGCGATTGCAATCGTTGCTTATGTCTCGTCCGTTCCTCTTGCGATTGGCGGGTTCGTCTTACTCGGCATGGCGCTGACGTTGTTTGGGATTCCGTTTTCGACCTTGTTACAACGCTCGACGCCTGCGCACTTGCTCGGACGGGTCCGGACCGCGATGGTCGCAGCATCAACGGCGTGTTCCGCGCTCTGTTACGGTCTATCGTCGTACTTGACGACGTTCTTCAGCATCTCGTTCGTCTTCCTGTTCTTTGCCTTGAGTGGTCTTGTCATGACTAGTATCTGGTTACTGATTCATCGTACCGTTTCCTTTACGGAGGAGCGACAGGACAAGGTCGGATGAAATATCCGCCTTGAGGTGGAGGTAAGCGGTTTCGCGCTTCTGTACACTAGAAATAGAAATGAACGATGAGGAGTGGAGTCGATGGAGAGTTTATGGATCACGGCACTATTGTTTTTGATTCCGATCAGTGGGATGACGGTCTTCTTGAATGTACTGTGGCGCCGAATGGAAACGGAAGGCGTTTCAGAGTAAGGATGAACTAACTAAACAGTGCGTCTGCTTACCAATTTTAGATTGGACAGCGGACGCTTTTTTCATTTAGGCATGAATGGTCGTAGAAGAATGACCTCAGATTCGTTAAATCAATACTTCCCGTGTAAACTGAAGTAGTAAGTGGTTTTATGATTTTTCGATCGAAGATAAGGGGGAAGCATCAACATGAAAGCAATCATTACAGGCATGAACGGTACGGTAGCACCCGTCGTTGCGGACGTCTTAGCAAAACACAACATCAAGACGGTCGCGTGGGACCGGACGAAAGTCTCAACGACCAATGAATCCGCAATGCGGACATTTTTAGAAACCGAACGACCGGATTATTTCTTACATATTGGGATGGGGTCCGTCAGTTGGACGGAAGCGCTTGTCCGCTTGTGCCAAGAGTATAAGATCCCATTCTTCTTCACGAGTACGGTGTCTGTTTTCTCCGATGACGTGCCAGCACCGATTAAAAAGGATGCTGTACCAGACGCGACCGATGAGTATGGTGCGTATAAGATTGCTTGCGAAAAAGCAATTCAAGCAATCGATCCGCAAGCGAAAATCGTCCGGATCGGCTGGCAGATTGGAACGGAGGCAGGGTCGAACAACATGGTCGACTTCTTTACGAACGAAATGAAGCAGCATGGCGTTATTCAAGCAAGTCGAAACTGGTATCCGTCGAGTTCATTGCTTGAGGACACGGCGGAAGCACTTGTTACGATTTTACTTCAACGCGAAGCGGGGCTCTATCAATTGAACGGTAACGATCGTTATTCGATGTACGATTTAGCGCGTGCCTTAAATACACTCCACGCGAAAAACTGGACGATTGAACCAGTTGATGAACCACGCCGGGATAACCGAATGGCGACAGATGTCGTCTTAGTTCGTCCGTTATCAGAACGATTACCACTCTAATCAAACATCCCGCTCTTCTTGACGCGTGTCAAAGAGAGCGGGATGTTTTTTTTACTGCGTGACTGGCGTTTCCGCTGCAAAAGCAAGCGCTGGTCCAAAGATTTCGTAATGAAGTTTATCAGGTGATGCTTTGAAGTGCTCAATGACAAATTGAATCATTGCTTCCGGACCACAGACGTATGTCGGATCCGTGATGCTTGCGATGACGTCTTTCGGTAAGCGTCCCGCTTGATCTGTTGCCTGATGTTCCGCGTAACGAACGACGCGCGCTCCACGTTGCTCGAGTAAGGCGAGTTGTTCGTTAAATGGACGATTGCGTTCATCTTGGACGGCGTAATGTAACGTTACCTGGCGACCAGCAGCTAACGCTTCCTCTGCCATCGCAAGCATCGGCGTGATCCCGATTCCGCCAGCAATTAATACGACGGGTTCACCTGATGCATCAAGCGTGAAGGCACCAGCCGGCGCACTAATCAATACCGTGTCACCGATTCCAGCTGCATGTAAGTAATCCGAAACGATTCCTTCTCGTTTGACGCCAATCGTATAGGTAGTCGTGTTCGATGCCGTCGTCAGACTGTATTGACGGTTTTGCCATAAGCCGTCTTGATCTTGAATTCGTACCGTAATGTATTGCCCTGCTTGATAAACAGGAAGCGGACCGTTCGTTTTAAAAGTCAGCGAGCGAATTCCGTCTGCTTGTTCCTGAATGTCAGAAATCTCGACGGACTGATAACCGGAAAAGCCTTTCGCCTGTTCGTCCTGCGCGTATAGTTCAGCTTCAAGTGCGATGAACAGATCGGCAATTTCACCGTACGCTTCGCCCCACGCTTGCAAAATCTCCGGCGTCGCTGCTTCACCTAAGACGTCTTGCATCGCTCCGAGTAATTCTTGTCCGACGAGCGGATACATCTCCGGTTTGATTTGTAGACTGCGGTGTTTATGGAGTACCGGTAATAAGACCGGCTTTAACGTCTCGAGTCGATCGATGTGAGCAGCAGCGGCATACACGGCAGTCGCGAGTGCTTGCGATTGTCGGTCGCTCCGTTGATTTGATTGATTGAAGACGTGTTTCAGTTCCGGATGAGCCTGAAACAAGCGCTGATAGAAGACTTTCGTGATTGCGGCGCCGTGTGACGCAAGGACTGGAACAGTCGATTGAACGATTTGAATGGTAGAGGTTGATAACATAAGACCACTTCCTTTTCATTAAGTAATGAAGACAGTCTTAGTATTTCGTAGCCTCACCTTTAATACAACATTTAAAATACTAGATTGACGAATGTCGTGCGTTTTGTCACAAGCAGGTCAAGAATTCGTCAACGATTCGTCACGATTGATTGGAGATCCAGAGCTTTGAGAAATCAAAGTAACCGAACGAGTCAATCGTGATATTTTGCAGTTCGATCGGATACGGAATCAGACGAGTATCGTGATAGAACGGAATGAAATACGATTCGTCGATCAGGTAACGCTCAATCGCTTGATGTATCGGAAGCCAATCTTCAAACGGTGTCGCATCGTATTGTTCAATCGATTTCAGCATCTCCGGCATCTGTTGAAACAGTCGGATCGGCGGTGAAAACGTATTCGTCATGAACTGATAGAAGGCGTACTGGACATTCCGCTCGAACACTTCGGCGTGGACGGCGAGATCGATCGTATCGTACGCATGAAAATCCGTGATGCTCTCTTCAAACCCCACTTCGACGAACTCATACGGAATTCTGTCCTGATCAAATCGCTGACAGAGCCAGCGTGTCACCTTGTCCGTAAAATCAGTCAGCTTGATTCGGATCGGTTGCGTGAACAAGACGGCAGGACCATCCGGGACAGCATACGGTTGACTATAGGACTCAAGAAAACCACAGTCGTTCGGTTGTGCCCGTTCATGAAAGTCATGAATGCCACCGCGTACTTCTGCGACAAGCCGGTGGATATAATGCCGCGCTGCTTTTGATTCGAACGGACCACCAGCACGTGGATGAAGCAAGACGAGACCAAAGCCGGATTGTGTGGCGATCGTATCAATTGGACTAGAGTCAGAAGCCGATGTCCGGTAGACCGGGTCGTATTGCTCCGGCATCTGGATGAATTCAATCCGGTCGAGCAGGGCACGGATGCCGAAGTAGTTCGGGAAAGCCGTCAGAACGGTCTTCTTGTCGTCGTGTTGCGTCAGTTGGAACGATCCTGTTCCGACACCGTCCTTGATAATGCTCGTGTGAATCGAGGCAAGCTGTGGCAAAATCGAACTCCGCCGTTGATCGAGTGTGAGATCGACCCGGTACGGACCGTTCGAGACGATCTGTTTCACGTGCCGATAGGAATAGGCGTAAGCAGGGTAAGCAATCAAAGCACGCAGACTCTTCGTCACTTCTTTGCTCGTCAGGAGCGAACCGTCATGAAAGCGGACGTCTTTCCGTAAGAAGAGACTGAGCGTCGCCCCGTTCCAGACATAGTGATGCGCCAGTTCACCTTGGATGTTACCGTCGACGTCAATCGTAAACAGGCGGTTGAAGACGTTCTGGACGAGATGAGCACTATGGATATCCGCCGCTTCTAACGGGTGGGTCGTCAGGAAGTTCCGCTTTCGCGGAATCAATAACGCATCAGACGTCGTCTGTGTATAGCCGAATTTCCGTTCGAGTTGCCGCATGAAGCGTCCTGCTTGCGCCGGCGACCAGTCCCACGTTAATTCTTCGGTCACCGATTCGATTGAGTCGCGGTCGATCCGCTCGAGCATCCGTTTCGCATATTCCCGTTCAACGTGACGCAGCCAGACGAGTTCACTTAAGTTGCCTCGTCCACGCCCACTCGTGTAACCAATCCAGCCGTCTTCCTGCCATTTATTGAGATATCGTTTCGTTTGTTTAGGACTTAGATGGATGGCGTCGGCAAGCGTCGCAATCGAGTAGTGTCCATTTCGGCAAGTCCTCCATAACATAAAAAGATAAGCATCCATCGTACTTCTCCTCCTTAAAAGGGGACATCTTTTTTGAATGACGTCCATTTTTCCTGTGTCTTGTCTTGTTTATAATACAGGTAGAGAATGGAAGGTGACAATATGAAATGGAAAGAAATACCGAAACCAATTAAAGTACGTCTCATCACATCGTTTTTCAACCGGGCTGTCTCGTTCTCCATCATGCCGTTCATGGCCCTCCTGTTCGTCCAGGCATTCAACGAAGTCATCGCTGGTGCATTTTTGATCGCGATGGTCTTCGTCAGCTTCATCACCAATCTACTCGGCGGATATCTCGCCGACCGTTTTTCTCGCAAACGTCTACTCGTCACGACTTCTGCGCTCACAGCGCTGACGTTCATCACGATGACGATTTCATTATCACTCGACTGGATGCTACTATTCATGGTTATCTACGCCGTCTTCTCAGTGACGAGTAACCTTGGTCGTCCGGCGATGGGCGCAATCATCATCGATGCGACGACGAAGGAAAATCGACAAGCGGTTTATGCGCTCGACTACTGGTTGATCAACCTCTCGATCGCGATTGGAACAGCGCTCGGAGGCTGGCTCTACGTCAGTAACCAGTTGCTGTTGTTCGGAATCTTGAGCTTCACGTCGTCCGTTTTACCGATTGCGTACTACCTGTTTCTTGACGACACACCACGGACGTGGCAGCGTCAAAAGTTACGTGGAGTCCTCACGGATATCTTCACGAGCTATCAACTTGCTTGGCGAGACCGTCCGTTCGTTAAGGTCGTCTTCGGTTCGATGTGTATCTTGGCGGCTGAGTTTTCGATGGGCAGTTACGTCGCCGTCCGCCTCGCCGATTCGTTCGAACCGCTGTCGTTTGCTGGTTGGTCGATCAATGGGGTCCGGATGATGAGTATCATCAACATCGAAAATACGTTGCTCGTCGTCACGTTGACGTTCATCGTTCAGCGACTAGCGAAGCGTTTGTCTCCGCGCCGGACGCTCGCTGCTGGTCTGATGCTTTACACGATTGGCTACGTCGTCGTGACGAGTGATAACAGTATGACAGCGCTGATGGTCTTCATCTTCATCGCGACGATCGGCGAGTTGCTCTACTCCCCGGTCTTGAACACACAAAAAGCGAACATGATGCCAGCCGATCAACGCGGGGCATACTCAGCGTTCGCCGGAACGTCGTTTGCTGGAGCGGACTTGATTTCTCGGTCGACGATTCTAGTCGGAACTTTCTTGATCCCGTCGATGATGAGTGTTTACCTCGGATTGATTCTTTTGACTGGCTTTGGTTTAGTTTATACAAGTCTGTTCGTGAAGGAATCGGTCGAACGACAGCGAAATGTATCATAATAAGGGGGAGTACAGATGAACTTACCAGATACGATTGAAACACCGCGGCACTTGTTACGCCGTTGGCAAGACGAAGATGCAGCAGCATTGTATGCTTACGCAAAGGATCCGAATGTCGGACCGAAAGCAGGCTGGGCACCGCACGCGTCGCTTGAGGAAAGCCAGGAAGTGATTGGCATCTTTCAAGCGTCACCTGGCGAATATGCCGTGACTGATAAAGAAACGGGGGAAGTGATCGGGAGCTTCGGGTTTCACTTCAATCGTCGACCGGATGCGTCGATCACCCATGACCGTCAAGTCGAGATTGGGTATGTCCTCGCGCCTAACTACTGGGGAGAAGGGCGGATGCCGGAAATCGTCGAATCAATGCTCGCTTTCATCTTCCGGGAACTGCCGATTGATGTCGTCTGGTGCGGACACTTTGATTTCAACGACCAATCACGCCGTGTCGTTGAAAAACTAGGCTTTACACACGTCCTTGATCGACCATTTGTCTTAGAGCGAATCGACGGTCGGACCTTGACGAGTCATGTCTACAACTGGACGCGTAAGCGGTATGAGGCAGAGTACGGGATAAAGAATACGTAATACACAAAACGACCTCATCGCTGAGGTCGTTTTTTACTATCAGAACGAAAGCAGATTTTTCAGTGACTCGACGATTTTGACTGATTTTGTTTAGATTCTCGAATAAAAGCAACTGTGATTGTAATAGCAGCAACAGCATATCCGACGAGTCCAGAAGTCAATTCCGACCAATCAAATACAGAACGGAGAATGATTTGAGGAGCAAAATAGACGAGTAATGCAATCGGCAAAATCCATGTCTTTGTCTTCCATGCTGTGACGAGAATCCAAACAATCAATAGGGCACCAATCATCCAGCCGACGCTTAGGGATAACGTGATCTTTGGCGAATCGATAAGTCCATTGACGATCAATAGTCCGATGATGAGTAAAATATGAACACTCCCATGAATCCCGTAAAGCATGATACTAGGGCGCGCGCTATCCCGTAAAGCATCTTGACGGAATAGAAGCGCCAGTGTCGTCAAATACACAATACTAATTAGTAAAAATCCGCCAACGAGCAGCATGCTGAACGTCGTTGTTCCATTCAGGAGATTTTGGAGATAGAGAAAACTCGATGCACCGAGAAAAACTTGCAATACGTTCCAAAATACTTCTTTCGGATCAAACGCCATCTCTTTCGATATCGACTGGATATAGGCAGCAGGACTCTCGCCAGTAATCGCACGAACCGATTTCCCGTCCGATTCCGCTTCGATCAGATGGTCTTCGAGTTCATGAACAATCTCGTTCGTCGTCTGTTCATTTTTTCCGGAAGCAAGTAGGTATACCTTTAAGTCTTCTAAAAATCGTGTTGATTCCGTCGATAGGGTCATCTCAATCATCCTCCTTTAAAATGCTTTCGACACTCATCGAAAGGTGATGCCATCGTTTCGTAAAAGCAGCAAGTTCTTCCATACCGCTCGTCGTGATCGAATAATATTTTCGCTTTGGACCAGACGGGGAAACGCGTGAAGTCGCTTCGATCCAGCCCAGTTTTTGCATCCGGATCAATAAGGGATAGATTGTTCCTTCGCTGATGTCAGCAAAACCGTATGCTTTGAGTTTCGTCGCCAGTTCATAGCCATAAATCTCTTCTTCCGCGATCAGCGCAAGTAAACAGCCATCGAGAATCCCTTTTAACATTTGTGTCGAAGACATCCGCATCTTCCTTTCGCTACTTGGTATTACAAGGTAATGATACGCTAAGCTATTTTGTATTGCAAGGTAGTGGGGGAAAAAGGTTCATTTCTCTGAAAAAAAGGTAAATCAATGATACAGAAGGAAGGTCGCTCGTTTGAAAAGGAGGTCCTGATCGTGGATAAGCGGAACACCATTGTCTCGGCAACCGTCATCTTCGTCATCATGGGTATCGTCATGGCTGTCTCAGCATTTGGCTTCGGCATTCGTTACGGTGATCCTGAGTTGTTACGGATCGCGATTTTTGGTGAAGTAGCGTCAGCCCTCTTTCTCGTCTGGTACATTCGTCGTCATGCCACGTTTGCTGCCGTTGGGTTTTTGAAACTACAAGCAAGAGGACTCGTCTGGTACATTCCGTTACTATTGATCGTTCTCTTTCAAGTCGGACTGATCGTCAACGCCCTGTTCACCACGTCACTTTCGTCGTCGGTGCTTCAACTCGTAGGGATCGTCTTCCTGACGACCTTATTCGTCGGCTTCAACGAAGAAGTTCTGTTTCGAGGCATCATCCTGCGTTACCTTCGACCGAATGAACATCCGTATCGTGCCGTCCTCATCAGTGCGCTTCTGTTCTCGTCGTTTCATCTGCTGAATCTGATTGCCTTGATTCCACCGGCAGCGATGCTGTTCCAACTCGCGAACACGTTCGTATTTGATGTATTCTTTGCGATCATCGCACTGAAGCTGAATAATCTATGGCCGTTGATCATCTTCCATGCCTTATGGGATTTCGCGAGCATCGCTGCGGATGTCGTCAACGTCAATTTAGGGATTACCTCGCTATTAACGCAAGTCTATCTTTTAGTTGCGATCGTCATTCAACTGATCTTGTTAAAACGACATGATCTCAGTCACTTAAATGGACCGATGAATCCGCGAAATGTTTGAATAGCCGACTCTCCGTCATGTGACGGTGAGTTTTAATTTTGAATAAAGGTAGTAACGATGATTAATATGTAATATATTACTTGTATGAAACCTACAGATGATTTAGCGATTGCACGACTTCCTCTCAGTGAGGAAGTGTATCGACGTTTGCAACATCACATTATCACCTTACGCCTTGCCCCAGGTGAGAAGGTGAACGATCAAGCGCTCGCGGAAATGTTCGGTGTCAGTCGGACGCCGGTCCGCGAAGCTTTGAAACGACTCGAAGAGGAGGGATTGATTTTTGCGAAACGGGGTTCGCGGACGATCGTGACGGAGCTCGATGCTGAACAGGCACAGCAAACCTATCCGATCATCGCGACATTGCATGGACTAGCAGCACGCCTGGCGGGACCAGTGCTGACTAAAGACGACGTGACGGAACTTCAAACGATTCATCAACAGTTCACGACGGCGATTGATCAGCAGGATACGGAGACGGCACTGACGCTTGACGATGCTTTTCACGATGTCTTCGTGAAGCGGAGTCAGAACGCTCAACTAGGAGAAACGATTCGCCGATTGACACCGCTGATCCGCCGGCTCGAATACGCCCAGTTCGATCGACTCGGACGTCAGTCGATTGCCGACCATGCCGCGATTTTAGTTGCGTGTGAACAACGGGATGTCGAACAGCTCGTCCAGGCGACGGAACACAACTGGAACGGGCTCGGTCGTCTACTTGTCTCAACACTAAAGGAGGAGAGCTGATGCGACCGATCGTTTACGGCATCTTAGCGGCGATGTTCTTTGCCGTCACCTTTATCTTGAATCAATCGATGCAAGGAGCAGGGGGGCACTGGATCTACAGTGCGTCGCTCCGCTTTTTCTTGATGTTGCCGTTCTTCATCTTCATCGTTTTGATGCGCCGGGGCATTGGACGTGTCATACAAGCCCTGCGAACAGATATCGGCTTTTGGTTACTGTACGGAACGATTGGTTTTGGGCTGTTTTACGGTAGCATTTGCCTCGCTGCCGATCATGCACCGGGCTGGCTGATTGCCGGAACGTGGCAATTGACGATTTTAGCCGGACCACTGCTTGCGCCCTTGTTCAAACAACGGATTCCGTGGTCGGCACTCAAGTATTCCGTCTTGATCGTCCTCGGTGTCGTCGTCATGCAAGTATCCGTCGCAGGAAGTCTGTCGCTGCAGTCGCTTCTGTTCGGTGCCTTGCCGGTGCTCGTCGCTGCGATCGCCTATCCGCTCGGGAACCGAAAGATGATGGAACGGTATGGGGACAAACTTGACGTTTTTGAGCGGATTCTTGGAATGACGATCGCAAGTCTGCCATTTTGGATCGTTCTCTCCGTGATTGCTTACATACAGGTCGGCTTACCGAGTGTCAGCCAAGTGACGCAGTCCGGCTTCGTCGCCCTATTCTCTGGCGTCATCGCGACATCGCTCTTTTTCTACGCGACGTCGCTCGTTCGGACAGAACTGGTTCGGTTAGCTGCGATCGAAGCAACGCAATCGTTTGAGATCGTCTTTACCGTTCTTGGCGAGATGCTGTTTCTCCACGCGGCACTGCCGACGGGACTCGCGACATTCGGGATCATCCTCGTCATGCTCGGGATGACGCTGCATAGCTTGAATCAGGCGGAGCGAACGGTCGTCCGTCCTGATAAACGAAAAATCAATTGAGAAAGTAGGCTGTCAGATGGTTTTAACAGGTACACTCGTCAATACCGTCCTGATCATCATCGGGACGTTGCTTGGATTGATGTTCCACCGGATTCCGGAACGGATGAAGGAGACGGTCTTACAAGCGATCGGTCTAGCCGTCGTCGTCCTCGGGATCCAGATGGGGATGAAAAGCACGAACTTTTTGATCGTCATCGGTAGTCTTGTCCTCGGTGGAGCAATCGGAGAGTGGTTCCGCCTCGACGAGAAGCTCGACCGAATGGGGGCGTGGCTCGAACGCAAGATCAGTCGCGGTCGTCCATCAAATATCGCCGAAGGCTTCGTCACCGCGACGTTGATTTTCGTCATCGGAGCGATGGGTGTCCTCGGTGCGCTCGACGGTGGACTGCGTCAGGATCACGACGTCCTCTATACGAAGGGGTTGATTGACGGCTTCACGGCGCTCGTCCTCAGTTCAACGCTCGGGATCGGCGTCATGTTCTCAGCGATTCCCGTCTTCCTCTATCAAGGGGCGATTGCACTAAGTGCCGTTGCGATCACGAAGTTCATTCCCGACGCCGCGCTGCAAGAATTCATCTTGGAGATGACGGCGACCGGTGGAGTGATGATTGCAGCGATTGGTCTCAATCTAGCCGGAATCACGAAGATCCGCGTCGCGAACTTGTTACCGGGCATCGTCATCGTTGCTGTCATCGTGACGGGATTATATCTATTCTAACGAGACATCCCCGCCTGTCCGAAAGGACGAGCGGGGATGTTGTGTTATGTCTCAATTAATTTATGTGTCTCGTATGCCGTGATCGTATGGGCATCGTAATGGAAGTCATGCAGTAACGGGTGCTCGGTCGACAGAACAATCGGTAGGTAGTGCCGGAGGTTGCTGATGATGCCCATGTTATCGTCGCCTAAAATCCAGTCGAGTGATTTCCAATCGAGGATTCCTTCAACTGTCATGACCGGTGTTGGAAACGGACGATTTTCTAAATCAGCCAGGTAGAGGTACATGCCAGATGTCTCTTCCCCATGTAAGCGAACGATGCCTTTTGATGTCACTGAGGTGAGCGTGATGCCTGTCTCTTCAAACGTCTCGCGGATGACGGCGGCTTCCGGTGTCTCGCCCGGTTCGATCTTACCACCGACACCATTCCACATGCCCATCGCCGGACGTTTTTGCCGATTGACAAGTAAAAAGTGGTCTGCGTGGCGGATTAAACAAAGTGTATAACGATCCATGATTTACGACTCCCGTCCTAAAAAGTGTGTGTTGTACAGCATCTCGAATTGGGCGGGACCTGCGACCGGTAACTCGGTCGTCGTCGTTTCTTCAATCCGTAACGTCCGCTCAGTCAACGTCTTTTGTCCGGTTGGCGTCCGCATCGCGACGAGGCGACCTTTATTAAATGGGGAAACGTCGCTCTGCTGGATGATCTGTTCCATCTTCGATAAGTCATCTGTTGTAATGGATGTCTCGCGGTCGAACCGGTATCCAGTCACAAACTCTGCTTGTCCCGTTCGCTTCATCTCAAGTGTGTCATTATTGATGATCCGGTAACTGCCGCTAGCGGAATGAACGGTCTCCCCACTCAACGGAACAGGAACGAGCGGTAAATTAACGCCGAAGCCGGTATCAAGCAGGTGTGTTTCATTCCAAATGATCGCGACATGGGTCGGTCCGGTCGCTGACCAGGCATCTGACTTCGTATCGTAGACAGTTGCTTGAACGAGTCGAACAGGACAGTTCAGTTCTTGCAGGACTCGGTGTAGCAGTCCGTTTAAGTCATAACAGACACCACCGCGTCGCTCCGTCAGAAATGTCTCGATGAAGCGCTCGTCGCTAAACGGACGCATGCGCTTCTCAAGGACGGTCGTATTCTCGAACGGTAACTGGTAGGCGAAGGCTTCGAGTAAGTCAGGTAATTGATCAAACGTGATTGCATCGAGCGGAAACTCAATCCGCTGTCCTAAGTCTTTCATCCAATCCATCTCTGGTCCCTCCTTTGTTCACTACCTGATTATCCCATATTCCTTCAGATAATGTGGATTTCAGTCTATATTATCTGAAAATAAGGATTTCCCTTTTGTTCGATGGAAATCTTTGATATGCTGAGACAGGATTAATTAAGAATGATTCTCAATGTCGAATCACGAATTAAAGGAGGTCTCACCATGAGACGGAAAACTTGGATGACAGCGTTGACGCTCCTCGTGTTGAGCAGTTTGATGCTTGCAGCTTGTTCAGGTCAAGCAGAGCAATCGAACGAAAAGACGCGGACGATCACGCACGAAGCAGGAAAAACGAAAGTACCGGAAAAGCCGAAGAAGGTCGTCGCGCTCGAATTCTCGTTCGTTGATGCGTTAGACGAACTCGGCATCACACCGGTCGGGATTGCACAAGAAAACAAGACCGATGTCTCTGGATTACTCGGAAAAGACATCGAGTTCACGGAAGTCGGTACACGCCAACAACCGAATCTTGAAGTGATCAGTTCCTTGCAACCGGATTTGATCATCGGCGACTTCAACCGTCATAAAGGAATTTACAAGCAATTGCAAGAAATCGCACCGACGATCATCTTGAAGAGTCGCAATGCGACGTATGAAGAGAACATCGATTCGTTCAAGACGATTGCGGAAGCGGTCAGCAAAACGAAACAGATGGATGATCGCCTTGCGCTTCATGAAGAGCGCTTGCAGGCAGCGAAGAAGAAGGTTGATCCAAAAGATGACCGGAAAGTCATGGTCGGTGTCTTCCGCGCCGATTCACTGACAGCACACGGTGAGACGTCGTTTGACGGTGAGTTGCTCGAGAAGATCGGTATCGAGAATGCCGTTACGAAAACAGCAGAACCGACTGTGACGATCACGTTAGAGCAGATGGTCAAGTGGGATCCGGACGTCATCTTCATGGCGGAAGCCGATCCTAAGTTACTGAAAGAGTGGAAGGATAATCCGCTCTGGAATCAGATCACAGCGGTCAAAAACGGAGAAGTCTACGAAGTCAATCGTGACCTCTGGACGCGTTACCGTGGTCTGGACGCTGCTGAACAAATCGTTGACGAAGCAATTCAATTGCTCAAACAGAAATAACGAACGACAAAAAGCCGGAGCAATCTGGCTTTTCGTCTTGATGAAAGGGGAAAGATCCGGTGCAGCGGAAACGTCTGATTTTCGTACTTATCTTACTCAGTTGCTTGGCCGTTTATAGTAGCTTGTTCTTTGGCATCACACAGATGAATCCGGTCCACTTAGTGCACGAGTGGATCAGTGGCACGACCTCTAAAGCGGGACTCGTCCTGACGAATCTGCGCTTGCCGCGTCTCTTACTCGGGTTGTTGCTCGGAGCGAATCTTGCCGTCGCTGGAGCAATCATGCAAGCCGTGACGCGTAATCCGCTCGCTTCACCACAAGTCTTTGGTGTCAACGCCGGTGCGTCGTTTCTTGTAGTCGTCAGTCTCCTTGTCTTTCCGTCACTTGGGACGGCGAACTTGCTTTACTTCGCCTTTGCCGGTGCCTTGCTCGGTGGCGTGCTCGTCTTTTCGTTCGCTTCGATTCGCGGGATGACGGCGTTAAAACTCGCCCTCGTCGGGATGGCGATTCATATCTTGTTGACGTCGCTAACGAAAGGCTTGATTTTGTTCAACGACCGGATCACGAACGTCTTGTACTGGTTGTCCGGTTCGCTCAGTGACGCAAGCTGGCTCGAACTCCGGATCGTTCTCCCATGGTCGCTCGCCGGTTTGATTCTTGCGGCAAGTCTTGCGAAGTCGCTCGCCGTCTTCCAACTAGGACAAGACGTCGCGGTCGGACTCGGTCAAAAAGTGACGCGGATCCGTCTGCTTGCCGGCATCAGTGTCGTCTTACTCGCAGGCGTGACGGTCGCCGTCGCCGGAGCGATCGGCTTCATCGGTCTGATGGTGCCGCATATTACGCGTCGCCTTGTTGGTGAGGACTACCGAATCGTCTTACCCGTCTCTGCCGTCATCGGTGGTCTGTTGTTGACGTACGCCGATGTCCTGGCGCGCTTCATCGCCTATCCGTATGAATCACCGGTCGGCATCGTGACGTCATTGCTCGGGGCACCCTTCTTCCTTCTGCTGGCACGCCGCCAGATGAAAGGGGGATTACGATGAGAGACATGCGCCGGATTCTACTTGTCGCTTTAGTCGTTTTTGTCACCAGCTTCGCCTTACTGTCGGTCGGTTCGATTCAGTTATCAGTAACGGAACTCTGGCAGTCATTCTTCGGTGGAAAGGATGCCTTCATCGTCCAAAATTACCGCTTGCCGCGAACGGTCCTCGCCTTTTTAGCAGGAGCGAGTTTCGCTCTTGCTGGAGTCATCTTACAAAGTGTCATCCGCAATCCATTGATCTCGCCGGACGTGATTGGGGTGACGAACGGAGCGTCTCTGTTCGCCGTTTTGACGATTGCCTTAGTGCCGGATGGTCCGCTCTTGTTGACACCGATTGCCGCCTTCATCGGAGCAGCAATCGTCATGCTGGCATTGATGATGCTTGAGCAGGGAGGAAACGTCTCCCGCAGTTCGTTTGCGTTACTTGGTATCGCTGTCAGTGCGATCTGTGCCTCGGGAACAGAATACCTGTTGATTAAATTTCCACTCCAGACGAACGATTCACTCGTCTGGCTTGCCGGAAGTCTATTTGGGAAAGGGTGGCAGGAAGTGATGATCTTAGCACCTGTCCTCGTCGTGATTGGTGCGATCCTCTTCTATCGCCATCGTCAACTTGATGTCTTATCACTTAGTGAGGAAGTCAGCATCGGTCTCGGGTTACCGATTCAGCGGACGCGGCAGGTCTTCTTGGCGCTCGCTGTCGTCCTAGCCGGTGTTGCCGTTGCGACGGTCGGTGCAATCGGCTTCATCGGTCTGATTGCCCCACATATGGCGCGTCGTCTCGTCGGACATAAACACCTCGCTGTCTTACCGATGGCGCTGTTGCTCGGCGGTGGGTTACTCGTCGTCGCTGATGCGCTCGGTCGCGGGATTCATCCGCCGCTTGAAGTACCGGCTGGATTGATTACAGCAATCATCGGTGTGCCGTACTTCTTGTATCTCTTACGAAGAGAACGGACGGCTTAAACGGATGAAACAAAACAAAACAATCCCCCTCATTTCATAATTGGAATGGGGGGATTATTGTATAGAAGTTTTTATTAGATTCATCACGAGACATGTTTTTCACTTTATGCTGAGCGGATTTCTGAACCTAAGTTCAAGAAAATCTCTTCCAAAGAAGCTTCCTCGACTTCGAGTCGATACACGTTAACGTGTTGCGAGACGAGGTAGCTATTGATCGTAGCAATATCGTGTTCACTTTGGACGATGAACGTCGAGTGAGTAGAGGAGACGTTGACGTCTTTCGCAAGTGTCGACAACTTGGTCTGCAGATGTTGTTGTGTATCATTGTCGAGCGGTGCATGTTTTACGTGAACGGTGATGTTCTTCTCATGTTGTTCCCGTAACTCCTCCATCGTGCCTTGCGTCTGAATCGTTCCGTCCTGCATGATCGCAATCTCCGTACACAGTTTTTCGACCTCGTCTAAGTTATGAGACGTTAAGAAAATCGTCGTTCCGTCTGCTGCGATTTTGCGAATCAAGGAATGGATACCGAGAATCGAGTTGGCATCAACGCCTGACGTCGGTTCATCCAAAAACAAGATATCCGGTCGATTGATCAACGCTTGGGCAATCCCGAGCTTTTTTTCATCCCGAACGAGTAGTTCTTCGTTTTCATATCGATCGCGTCTTCAAGTTGCACATCGCGAAGAAGTTGCTTTAACTCGTTCGTCGTTATCTTAAGACCAAGGACTTTACTGAAGTACTTCAAATGATCGAGCGCTGTGAAATTTTCGTAGAAGGTCGAGTAATCCGGTAGGACACCAATCCGTGTCCGAATGTTCTTTAAGGAATCATTTGATGCTCCAAGTAATTCGAACGTTCCGGACGTCGGGCGGACAAGTCCTGTAATCATATTGATGAATGTGGATTTACCGGCGCCATTTTGACCAAGGAAGCCGAAGATGGACCCTTGTTTGATCTCGAGATTCAGCTGATTGACGACGGTCTTGTTGCCATATTGTTTCGTTAAGTTAGTTGCGCGAAGGGCTAACATCACAGATCTCTCCTTTTAAAGATAATCAGACTCGTCATGACGAAAACAGCGATATGAATCAAGACAAGGTACGTGTAGGCCGTGTTTTGTTGCGTGTAATAGTAATAAGGCGTCAGGTAGGAGATCGTATCGACGATGACATTCTTCGAAAGAAGACTCCACATCCCGATGACTGGAAGCGCGATCGAGATGAAAATCCCGATGAACATCGTCATCGAGGAGTTATTGACGACTGTTGAAAGAAACAGCGACAGACCGATGAAATAAGAGACGAAGATGATGGTTTGGATCAAATCGACGAAGTGAAACGACTTTGAAAATGGAACGATCAACAAGAGGGCAACTGTCAGACAGAGGACCCAGAACGAAACGTTGCCTAAAAACTTCCCGAAAATGATGTTCTCACGAGATGTTTTCGTCGCAAGAAAACGAATCGTCTTCGACTCCATCTCCTTATTGACGCTACTATGAGAAATACTTGTTACGAACAAAGGAGCAGCTAAGAACAGAAGTAGCATCAAACCGATGATATAGGCATTGTTACCTAAACCGAGATCACTGAGTTGTCCTTTGAACTGGCTGACGAGTTTAGCAGAACCAATCGTCACACCGAACAAGACGACGATGATCAGGATCGCTCGAATACTTTGGAAAAGCGATTTAAATTCTCGAAGTGTAATCGCGAACATACCGACACACCTTTCTGTTTGAGTTTAGTATTGCCGTGCTATCTTTTTATTCTTCGTGACGTTAGTGATACCGGCGATCAAGTAAGCGATTGAACCAAAGACGCCAGCGAGTAATGTGAAGATCCCACCGAGAATCGCGGTAATGATGAGCATCTTTCCAGCAGAACCGTTTTTACGGATCCGGACGATTGAGACGATACCTCCTAATGTACATAAGAGTGAGACAGCACCAAGATACAAGAAGAATTGTTGGAAGGATGTGAGGATCTGATTCGCCGTGACATCCGTGATGTTCTCATCGCGGATAAATTGGTCGACCAAGTCCTTCATCCCAGCATGATCCGCAATCGATCCAGATAATAGAAAACCACCAAGACATAATGAACCGAACAAGACGATACCGATGACAGCAAAAATGTATTCCGTTGTTCTTTTCAAGTAAAACACTCCTTTTCCTTATTTTTCCGATTTGACAATCCTAAACTACCATGACTCCAATCACTATGACAAGAGAAATAATGAATATATTTTAATTATTTATTGGTTAAATGTTTAATTAATATTAAAAATACTTTAACTTTGTTTAAATAGATGCTACTATAGTGACATGGGAGGGAAATGGTAAATGAAAAAAGATGATGTTCCAGATTGGGTTTTATCTCTAGAATTGGAAGAGATAGAATTCGTTAAAAAATTCATCGTAAGCTCGGGTTCCTTAAAAGAACTGGCGAAACATTATGATGTCTCCTATCCCACAGTCCGGATTCGCGTCGATCGTATCATTCAAAAAATCGAAGTGAATGAGAAAATCGAGAATGAACCGTTCATCGCATACATTAAACAAATGGCTATCGAGGATCGCATCACGATTGAAGATGCCAAAAAAATCATCGAAAAATATCGACTTGAGAGGGGCAACAATTAATGAATTTTTTCGTTTCTGCTCTAATTATCAGCATCTGTTTGGGAATACAGTATTTCTTATCGAGTCGTCACAATCCGTATCTTGGTGTCATCATGCCAATTATTTTAGTGATCGTGATGACGTGGCGTTACTTTGATGGTAGATACAATAGTTTGTTAGCCTATGTGTTGATTTTAGGAATTGGTTTAATTTCACTTTGGGAACAATGGTCGCGAGGTCGAAAGGCTTTAAAAAAGAATCAAGAAAAGGAACTGGAACGGATGCGAGTCCACGATACATTGTGATTTAAAACCATACATATCGTTTTTTAGTGAAAATGAGAGTAGCCTCAGTTTCGATGATGAAACCGAGGCTACTCTCATTTATGTGTTACGGGCTAGATTCATATTCTGTTCATTTTAATCGAGTTCAATCTTCACTGTCGTATCCTTTGGAAAAGCTTCATCTGCCGCGTAGAGAACAAATGTTTTTTTGTCGACAGGTACTTGATAGACTAAGTCGACAAGTGACTCATACGGGGCGAAGTATTGATAGCCGTTCTTGAATGCTTTTTCATTGTGATTGACATAATCAATGGTAGAATATTCTTTACCATCTAGTGACGTCAACGTAAATGTTCCCGGTCTATAAGTTGAATATGCACCTTTACTTTGTGTATCCGAGTTGTGCATGAAGACAGGAATCGTAACATACCGATAACCAGGCTTTTCTTTTAAATTCAATTCTTTTGGCGTCGGAGCGAGTGATTTAGCATAAAATAGCTCATATCTTGCTTTCGGATCACCGGGATACGTTTGGATGACCCCTTTCTTCATCAGTTTTTTTAGTGCTGTTTGATCATCTGTTTTCTTGTCAGCTGGCGATTTCGTTTCAGAAGCTAAGTCTTTTAATTTTTGTCCGCTCGTCTGTTGTTGAGGAGCATTCTGTGGTGTAGTCGTCGAGGATTCTGTTGAGGCGAACAAGAACAGGCTCGCAACCCCGACACATAAGGAAGCAGCGATTGATCCGAGTGCCCATTTGAAACGCCGTTCTGTCGCCTGTGTATTCTCGACGATACTACCGAGTGTGGCATTCGGTGTGATCCGGACGGCACGCTCGGCAGGAAGTAAGGCACCCAACAGACCGGTGATCACCGGAATCAAGAGCATGATGCTGAGGAAACCAAGCTCTTGGACCGGGAATTGCCCGTAAACGAAGCCAATCATCCCAAGTGCTGTCAGAAGACCAATCACGCCAGCGCAGAGTCCTGTCATCATGCCTTCACTTAGCACGAGTAAACGAACTTGACCGTCTTGCCAGCCCGTCGCTTTAAGGACAGCAAGCTGATTCTTGCGTTCATTGACGTTTTGCCACATGATTTCTGTCGTCGTCAGGATGGCAATCAGTAAAGCGACACCCATCGCGACGTAATGCATCGTCCCTACTTCAAGCGCGACATATTCGCCGAGCCACGTTGCGTACAAGACGCCTTTCAGTCGGAACGTGATGAAGAGGAAGAAGATGAACAGACTCGTCGGTAAGGCGATCGCAACGACCGAAAGTAATGTCCGTTGCCAGTACGTGACGAGCTGATTGATGCTCATCCCGAGGGCGCTACGCGCACGAACGAAACGGCGACCTTTTGAGACTTCACCGGAACGCATGCTTTCGAACGGTTTGATCCGACGGATGAGCGTCATCGGCACGAGCGTTCCACCCCAGTAAATAAGTAAACCAGCAAGACCAATCAATAAAATTCGACCGATCGCAATCGGGTTGTCCGTCGTGACCCAGAACGAACCGAGAATCGTCCAGGCAATCAAGACGACGAGTGTTCCGAGCAATGTGGCCTCGAGGAACAATAGTTTTGCCAGCTGACGCGGGCGCCAACCAAGTGATAGTAAAATCGCGAATTCTTTCTTTCGTGCATACAGTAGGATGATGTTCGAACTGAAGACATAGACGAGCGCGACAGCGATGACACTGGCGATGATGCCGCTCATCCCGACTTTTGCTTCCTGGAAGATCGCAATCGACGAGCCGAGCTTGATCCACGGTTGTTGAACCCACCCGAGCGCTGATTCGTCTTTTAGACCCGGTAAATAGGTCAAGGCGAGCTGCGGCGACGAGCCGAGGGTCACGTCCGTAATTAATCCTGTCTTCTGTTCGATTTCTGTCGCCACCTGTTGGAGCTTCTTCTCGCTAGCGGCATTCATCGTCTCGACACCTTTGACGTTGACGCGGATGGCTGAGATTGCTTTGTCACCACGAATTTTGAACGCAGCATCGAGCGTCGTCAGCATCGATGGTGGTTTCGTCAGGAAATCGTACGGATCATTCGTCGGTTTGACGTCTCGGACCGGATTGACGGGACGTTCATGCTTGTCCATCACCCACTGGGCTTTCGACGGGAAGTACGTCTCCATCGGCAGTTCCGTCAGCGGGTCTTTCGAGATATTCAATTTCTTCGGATCAAAGACCCCGATGTAGTTCAAATTGACTTTTGGCCAGTCCACGCTATCTTTTCCGAACATGCGTGCTTCCCGGTACATGCTGCGTTTAGCGAGCAAGGAATCTTGCTCGACTTGTTTCGGTTGGACTTGATAGGTGAACGGCCAACGTGATGCGTAAGGACTTTTGATCGAGCGGTAGTCGATTGGAGACGGCTTTAAAGCAATCCACGTAAAGGAATTGCTGTTCGTCTCTTCAGCGGTCGGTAACGTGTGTTTCAGAATATCATTTACGAGCTTCTTCTGGACATCTTGTGTCGTGATCGTATAACGTTTCGCACCACTTGCCGGTAAGGACTCTAAGTATTTTTTTCCGCCTTTTTGTTCGACCTGTTGTACCAGATCGTTAATTGATTTTTCTTTTGACGGCAGCTCTACTTTTTCGTACGTGTAGATGCGTGACGCGTCCACGTATTCACGATTGTTCAACAGGATTGGAATTTGGACACCGTCTTCACCAAACGAGATGACCTGATCATCTTTTGAAAAATAGTTACTATAGGTTCCTTTTGTCGTCGCTTGGTCCAAGCCGACGAGTGCGGCTTCCGCTTCGGGATCAACCCCCGCAATCATGACTTGACTTCCATACTCGTAAAGAGGTTGCTTTCCAAGGGGGAGGGGGGACACACCTGATTTTACTGCATTTTCTGTCGGTTCCCATCCTGCTGCTAAGAAGACGACTCCAATCGAGGATTCGTTCTGTAATCCGGTATTTTGCGTATCTTTGATCGTTAGTTTATAAATGCCTTCTTGGTCGATCGTATGCGTACCGACACTTGAAACTGTTTGATTGTAGCCAATCATCGCAATCGGAGCAGCGATCTCGACGTCAGTGATTTTTTTGATCGTCTCGTATTGTTTGCGCGTAATCCCACCATCGAGCCCACTCATATAGTTTGGCTCGAGTAACTTTAAGTCTTCCGTTACGCTCCGGCTGCCTTCCGGTCGGACAACGATGTCGTAAGAGGAGCCCCAGCGTTTTTGCAGTTCATCGACGACGGTTCCGTTATTGGCTTGCGTCGTTCCGATCAAATAGCTCAGTCCAGTACTGACGATCAGAACGCCGACAAGTAGCAGGATGAATCGCTCTTTATTGCGCCACCAGGAATTCCAGATGAACTTAAGCATCGGCAAACCCCTCCCGTAGTAAGATGTACTGTCTTATGATGGACCTTGCATTAACCATCAACTGAAGTGAAGTTTGGCTGAAAATATGTACCGATTCAGTCATGGATGAACCCTCCTTTGAATGAATGTTTTTCATTCCATATGTAAGTAAAAAATCCAATCATTGCCTAATTATAATAGAAGATTGAGAAATCGGGCTATAAAAACAGAAAAATCAGAAAAATGAGTCAATCATTCAACTTAAGAATGATAGTAAAAGAGACAAACATATTATCCAGTGGGTAATTCAAAAAGATTATGAAACTTAAAGGAATGTAAAAGCGTTAATGAATTGACACGCGTCATACATTAAAACGAGAGAAAGGAGCGGATGGTCGTGAGCGAATCCATTGTTTATTTTGTAATCCTTGTTCCTCTGCTGGTGTTTGCTACCGTTCTATCGAAAGGAAAAGGCGCATCATTGCTTGCAGGATATAATACGTTATCTGAAAGCAAGAAACAAGACTATGACGAAGTCGCCCTATGTCAATTCATGGGTAAGATCCTATACGGCATTTGTTTTAGCATCCTGTTGATCGCTGGGAGCGAGCTGTTTGGATATCACTTTTTGTTTACTTTGGGCGTCCTGCTATTATTCTTTCTTATTGTATTTGCAATCGTCTATTCCAACACGAATGACCGATTCAAGAAAGAGAGGTAATACCATTCAGATCAGAAAATTCTTAGTCATTTAAATCATAATGTAAATCAGAAAAAGAACGACTAATCTTAAAATCGAAGTCAATCAACAGTTGTACATCATCATTTTTTTGTCGATAGATTTCCTTCATGAATTGTAAGAAGATGTAGCGACATGTGTATAAATCATCTCCTGTATCTTCTCGCATCGCTGCGTAATCAATCTTCTCACCTAGCGAATCATACACGATTGTCTCAAACTCCAGATTCGTATGCCACATGAAATCTAAAAATCCCTGTAGGACTGCTTTTTTATAGGTCTCTAGTGAAAAGGTAGCCAAGAATTGATTTTGATAATGAAATTCTACTAATTGTTTTCGATAGAAAAATCGAATGATGAAATGGTTAGAAATTTCTTCATTTTCATATGGAAGTGACCAATCGAATTTTTCGACGTCATGCAAATCGTTTGTGGATACGCTTTTTATTAATGCATGCCAAAACAGATATAGCTCGCCTACGTGTGCGTTAAAAGGAAGAGGTGCACCCTTTATACAAAAGACGACTTTTCCGGCAGGATACCCGCCAGCTCGACCAAAAGCATAATTAAAGACATCGTTATCGATGAGATTGGTCATCTCTATGAATCTAGGATAGGTTTGATGCACATCGTGCTCTTCTTTTTCAGGCGGAATTTCAAGATGGCTTTTAATTTCGAGATCCATAAAAACGACATTTCTGTTACCTCATAAAGAGTAAAGTTTTTTTGAAAATTGCTTTCTTTGATTACTAGAACATATTAAACGTCATCAACATTATAGGCAAAAATATGGATGGGTAACTCCGTCGTCTTGATCGTTTCGACCAAGGTCCATCCCAATTTTTTATAATATGCTGCAGCGTTATCTGTTTTTAAGTAGATTGTAGAAACCTGTCGTGACTTGGCGTAAACGATTAATTGATTGATGAGTTGCTGCGCGATTCCTTGATTCCGATAGACTTTTTCAACGAATAAAGAAGCGAGCCAAGGTGTATAGGCTGGTCGTTCAATCAAGTCATTTTCAAATAAGGAGACAGTTCCTACACACGTGACATCATCTAAGGCAACGAACGTCACAGGATAGGGTTCTCTTGGTTTTTTATCTAAAAATGCTTTTACTTGTTCGTACGGTGTCGTCCGATTTTTCTTTTGAACGAATTCGGTATGAATCATTGTGGCAACCACTTCTAATTGTTTAGGATGATTCGATAATGTATCAATGATCATCTTCTCATCCTCCTTTCTACAATTGTTATATCGATCCGTCCTGCAACAGTTATTCAAAACAATACATCTGTCCTCATCAGAATAAAGGAGTTTTAAAATGAACTTAGAACAATACTTGCAACAACATTTTGGGAATGTGAACTTATTTGATCGTTCCTTTGTCAAGAAGGATTTAGTATTCCACGTAGATTTAGTCAAGGATCTTTATCAGCTAAAGGATAATTTAGATGAAATCAATGAGGAATACTTCAAACAGGTATACAAAAAATCGAACGAACTGTTTGAAGATGTATTCCGAGAAGAGGAGTCCCTTTATTTAATTGTGCATGTGAGAAGTGAGCGCGGTAAGTATCAACAGTCAGCGACGAAAGTGTTTCGTCAGTTAAGACGTAGAGCAGACAAATACAACATAAAGTTTGTAGAGAAAGTGATGGATGAAGAAGAGCAAGTGATCGAATATGCCGTGTTATTACCGAACAAACAGACGTTAAATTATCAGCGTGTAATCAAAGCGATTTGCCATCAGGACTTCCCACCGCTACAACCAAGATTTCATCAAGCATATACATACTATCCGGAAGTCTTTTTCGTGAACGTAAATCGCAATATCGTCATGAATATCTATGATGATCGCGGTTGTTTCCTTCTGTTCGGTGATTCAGCAACGTATGACGTGTTTAAGAAGAAATATCGTCATGATATCAGTTAATCAGCAACCGTCTTTTCATTGGTTCGCGAAACGCTCAAGCTAGTGCCAAGAAACCAATCACTGAAAAAATAAAAAGAACCAATAAAGAAGTGAGCAATGTTAATGCGAGGATTTTCCCCGTATTTTTTAGACTTATGATGGCGCACACTAGCGCAAGCACTAGTCCAGCTATCATATAGTTCGTACCCCAAAAACCATTGAACGGTAAGAGCTTAACAGTAAGGAAAGTAAAAACCACAATACCGATTGAGATCCATCCCAGGTGCTTTCGCATGCACGAGTCTCCTTTAATAAGCAGAATATATAGCCATAATTTGGCTTGTTTTAATCATATCATTACAAATGTTGGGATATAAAGAATTTTCAATTGACGCTTGAATATAGGGCGCATTAAATTCTTATCATGCAAAGGTTTAAAGAAATAATCCTTAATTTCAAATCAACTGATGCATTACATGATTTGTTAATTGAAGTGGTGTCAATGTTTTACAGAACTATACGTTATGTTAAGATAGGTGAATCGAACGATAAAGACAGTAGGAACCTCAGTTCATAGAGGCTTTTACTGTCTTTTACTATTTCGAAAGGGGTAGGCATCTATGAAAAAGCAAGTATTGCAAAAAAAGAAGGCAATTCTGTTGATGAGTCTTCATTTTGGATTCATCTATTTATTGATGAATCCAGTGAACCTCGGGAGTGTTGAAGAAAATCTGTTCATGACGATCTTCGTTTTGATCGAGGTCTATGTCGTGACGGTCTTTTATACGAGTTTAATCTTTATAGGGATCGGGACACCGCTATCATTAGGGATTGAATATATCGTGAGTCAGCAAAAACATAAGCGTAGATGGTCAATCGTCCTCCATCTGCTGTTAGGAGGAGTTCTGACGTTAGTAATTCTTCTTCTATTTGGCATCTTGCCGCCGTTCTCGGCGTGGATGGACACCGAGATTCTATTGAAAGTTGTCTTCTTATTGTTTTATCCAGTGGGTTCTCTATTGGTATTTGAACGATTGATTGATCGTCGGAAGTCAACTCGTCACGAGACATACCAACAAGCAGAAAACGATTGAAGAGCTATCAATCAACAAACAATCCCTCACTCTATGTAGAATGAGGGATTGTTTCGTTTCATCATTAGACCGTCAACTCGATCACATTACCTTCCGGATCGGCGACCGTACTTTCATAATACCCGTCACCCGTCGTCCGGGGACCGTCAAGATGTTGTATACCTGCGTTACGTAATCGAGTCGTCCAGTCATCGACCGCTTGTTTGCTTCCGAGCGAAAAGGCGAAGTGAGCATACCCGAGCGCATGCGTCGTCCGTTCCGTGATGTCCGTCCGTTGCATCAACTCCAGTCGCGCTCCGCTCGAGAACGTCAGAAAATACGACGTGAATCCTTTCGCTGGATTATGATAACGCTCGCCTGCCGTAGCATCAAAATGTGTTTCGTAGAACTGACGCATTGCATCAAGGTTTGCCACCCAGAGGGCGATATGTTCAATCTTCATGTTCATTCATCCTTTCTTCAAGACGCTTTTGCCAACCGTTGTCTGAATAACATTCGGTTCAAGCCTTCCGTAGCGACCAGCATCAAGAAAATCAGACTGATCGTGAACCAATGGAACAATGATAAGGAGTAGGAAGTCGCAAGCCACCCAAATAGGGGTGGCATAAAGGTACTACCGGTATAGGCGAATGCCATTTGCACGCCCATCAGCCGTTGCGCCGCAGCCTCCCCAAAGCGAACCGGTGTCTCGTGAAGCATTGCCGGATAAATCGGTGCGAGACCAAGCCCAACAAGCACGAAACCAAGCGGTATCCAGGCAGCGGGTGCGAGGATAAAACAGACAGCTCCAACGAGTGCCGTCCATTGACCGACACGAATCAAACGACGATTCGACCAGCGCAGCGATAGAAAACCACTGATGAAACGTCCCGCGGTGATACTTCCGTAGTAAACGGAAATCCACGTCGCTGCTGACGTCACGGAAAAGGAACGGACTTGGACGAGATAACTACTGCCCCACAGCCCGACGACTGCCTCGGCTCCACAATAAAAACAAAACGCTGCGAGGGCGGCGGTCAATCCGCGTGGTTTTCCGGTCGATGTACTCACGGTCTGAACCTGTTCGGACACGTGTTTGGGAGCCCGTTTCCAAAGCGGTAAACTGACGATCAAGACAATCATCAAGACGAGTTGCAATGCACCGACGACGAGGTAACCCATGCGCCAACCGGAATCAAGTAATACGCCAGCCATGATGAGCGGACCAGCCGTAGCGCCGATGCCCCAGAAGCAATGGAGCCAGTTCATGTGATGGGCTTGATAATGAGTAGCGACGAAATGATTCAGTGCGGCGTCAACGACACCAGCACCGAGTCCGAGCGGGATCGCAAGGACGAAGAGCCAAATCAAGGATGGCGCTACGAAAAAACCCATCAATGCCAGTGCCGTCAGACCAGCAGAAGCAGCCGTGATCGGACCTGTCGAATAACGTTCGATCAAGCGACCGCTAAACAGACTCGAGACGATCGTTCCGGCAGCGATCGTCATGAAGAGCCATCCCGCCATGTCGAGCGGGGCGTCGAGATCGAGTCGCATCACGGGCCACGCCGTACCGAGTAACGCATCCGGAAGACCAAGACTGATGAAAGCAAGATAAATCAAAGGTAATAGTAAACGGGTCATCGGGTGAGTCCTCCTAACGGAATCTGTTCAATGAATGACTGGATGCTGAGTTGCATCAGACCATCTAAATAATCGGTTTCCCAGTCGCCTTTTCGCAACTGAGGTAATTTATCTAGCGGAAAACGCTTGGCGCATCGATCCGTCAACCGTGCTAATCCGTCATCCGAGACATCTGACGCTGTAAACAAGATGACATTCGGATTCAAGGTGACGCTAAACGAGAGAATGATTCGACATAACGCCTCATACCAATCATCCGAGTATGGTGAACTCGCAGCTAGGATTTGACCGACATTTCGCTTGTCGTCAAACGGGATGAACGAGATTTCTCCAGCGAAGTGGTGCGCTCCGCGAACGACTTGACCGGAAACAGCGACGCCGGATCCCGGTCCGTTCGTTCCGAGATACATATAGACCGTCGATTCGTTTTCTTGAGCAGAAGCGATGACAGCCGCATTCATATCATTTTCGACGATGACGGGTCGCCCGAACCGTTCAGCCAGTTCTTGTTGTAAGGGGCGACCGTCTAGCGTCGGATAATCCGGTGCGAATAAGATCGTTCCGGTTGTATCAACGGCACCGGCGACACCAATCGCAAGCGTTTGGATATGTGGATGATCGTTGAGTGATGTTGTCAATGTTTTCAATAAAACAGATGCATGATCCGACGAATCGAAGTTCAGGCGATCCGTTTTGATCACATGTCCACCGACATCGTGAATACGATACTGCAGATACGTGCGTTCGAGGTATAGAGCGAGTCCGAGGAAGTGATCCGTGCGATAGCGATACCGTTTTGCCGGACGACCACCGCGAACCAATTCAAGTGGAGTTTCTTCAATTTCCCGAGCAGCGATCATCTGATCGATCTGTTTGCTCGCAGTCGGAAAACTGACGTCCAAGACGTGGCGAATCGCAGGAATCGTATCCAGATGCTCGACTAAAAAAGCGTGACGTGTACGTGAAATGAGTTCAGTCAAATAAGGACCTCCAATCTAGATCACTTATTAAAAATTTTTAATAAGTTTTGATTTGAGTATAACAGGTCGGAAGAAAAAGACAAGTTTGAAAAAGAGGTGTAGGATAAAAATATTTAAAGAGATAACGTTTCATTCCGTCGTTGTCTGGATATACTAAAAGAAGAGAAAAAATTTTAGTCATATATCTTTAATTCATACTATTCAGATTTGTAATATCTTGGATAGCCTGTAACGGGAGGTAGATGGCGAGAGGAGCTTGTAATCATGACCACCCAACTATCAACCGAACTAGGATCCCAAGATATTTTAGCCTCTTTACGAGATAACGTCGCGATGATTCGATTCGATCGGCAACGTCGTGTCGTCGATGTCAATGGCTTATTTGCAAAGACGATGAAATACAAACGAGAAGAGATGATCGGGATGCAACATCATCTCTTCTGCACGACAGAGTTCGCAATGAGTGACAGTTACCAAGCATTTTGGCAGAAGCTGTTCAGTGGCTTCAGTACGGCAGATAAAATTGAACGCATCGATGCGCATGGTCAATCGATTTGGCTAGAAGCAACCTATATGCCGATTTACGATGGAACGGAAGTGACAGGTGTCTTGAAGATCGCCTCCGATATCACCAATCGTCAGCAGACAATTCAAAAGTTCGCGACTTCGTTTGATGCGATCGCTAGTGATTTGAACACGCGGTCGACGCATGGCGAGCGGGAAAGCATAGCGTTACGGAAAACAATCGAGCAGATGGCTGAGACGACCCGTGATAACCATCAGAAGATTGAACGCCTTCAGCGCCAAGCGCAGGACATCACTCAAGTAACTGAGACGATCAAAACCATTGCCTCACAGACGAATCTCCTATCACTTAATGCCTCGATCGAGGCAGCGCGAGCGGGTGAACACGGGAAAGGGTTCAATGTCGTCGCGACGGAAGTCCGAAATCTCTCGAAGCTCGTCGAACAAGCTGTCGTCGATGTCCGACAGACGACGCAGCGAATGAATGATGAACTGCAGCGGATTGCTCGTGCAATGACGCAAGCAACGACTGATGCACAAGCAAGCGTCACGGTCGTCGCGGAAACGGTCGATCGCTTCCATGACGTTCAGAGTGCCGCATCGACGTTAACGGAGACAGCGCGAGACTTTACAAAAGCAATTTAAGTGAGAGACGGCATTCCGATAATCGGAGTGCCGTTTTGTATAAAAAAATACCCCTACACTTTGGAATAATATGTTAATATACTACAAAACGAAAAAGGAGCGAACATCTAATGAATATCCGCACTGCCCGTCCTGACGATTTTCAGGCATTGATTCCATTGTTTCAACAAATCCACGATCAACACGTTGCCTTACGACCCGATCATTACCGTCCGCACGAGATGCCGGTTCCGGAAGACTTATTTCTGACGCAACTCGAGAATCCGGATTATGCATTACTCGTTGCGGAACAAGACGGGCTTGCCGGTGTGATCGTCCTCAAGGAAGATATCGTCGAAGGAAGTGGGTTCGTCTTCGATAAGCATTACTTACGCGTCATCAGTCTCGTCGTTGCGGATACACATCAAAAACAAGGCGTCGGCAAACGGTTGATGCAAGCCGCTTACGCGCACGCGGAAACGATTGGCTGTGACAAAATCGAACTCGGCGTCGATGACGCCAATCAGGAAGCGATTGCCTTTTACGAGGCACTCGGAATGGCTGTCCGCTCGAGACGAATGGAATGGAACGTAACACCAAGCAGGGAAACGACGACGTGACGTCAAACAACAGATATTAGAAAGGGGAGAGGTCATGTTCAGGTTACAAGTATCCGATCACGTAGCGCTTCAATTGATCGAACGGCACCATGCGGAAGGATTATTCGCACTCGTCGATGCCAATCGCGCACATCTCCGCGAATGGCTCGGTTGGGTCGATGGTGCAACAGAGGCAAGTACATATCAGGAGATCGTCATTCCAGCATGGCTGCAACAGTTCGCCGATGGCAACGGCTTTACGTGTGGCATTTATCTTGAGGACGAGCTCGTTGGAACGATCAGTTTGCATGAAATTAATCGGCATCTCGGACAAACGTCGATTGGCTATTATCTAGGAGAAAAGGGACTTCGAAAAGGCGTCATGACGGACGTCGTCCGGTTCGTCACGAACTATTGTTTCGAAACGCTCGGTTTAAACCGTGTCGTCATCGAGTGTGCGACCGGAAACGTCCGGAGTAGACGAATCCCAGAACGACTCGGCTTCACGGAAGAAGGCGTCTTACGGGACGCTGAGAAATTGTACGGGACTTATCATGACCTTCAGGTCTATGCGATGTTACGACGGGACTGGACGAAAACGCAGGAGGTGGCAGCATGCGCATTGAGCAAATGAGTCAAGCGACGTATGACGCTTACTTACCGATCGCAATCAAAGAGTACGCGACGGATAAGTGTCGCGCCGGTACGTGGTCAGAGAACGAGTCGCTGGAGAAGGCGACAGGAGAGTTCGCTTCGCTGTTGCCAGAAGGTTTAGAGACGAAAGATCATTATTTATTTACGTTTCGCGACGAGACAGGTAGTGATGTCGGAATGGTCTGGGTCCATGTGACAAAGGGACCGCTTGGACGTGAAGCGTTCATCTTCGACGTCAAGATTACGTCTGATAAACAAAACCAAGGCTACGGCAAGGAAGCACTCCGCTTGCTCGAAGTGATGTTAAAGCGGATGAACGTCAAGAAGATTTCTTTACACGTCTTCGCCCATAACGAACGAGCGATTCATGTGTATCACTCGCTTGGCTACGAGACGACGGATTATCATATGTCGAAACGTCTCGATGACAGCCATTAAAAAGCTTCCTCTTGCGCAAGCAGGAGGAAGCTTTTTCGTTTAACGCCACGTCTGTAATGTATTCGCGAACTGGATGTTCGTCTCCAGTTCTCCCGTGATCTCGCTTGCTGTAAAGTCATTGCCAGCGAGCCAGTCGGAAAAGTCGAACGTGACCGGTTCTTGATCACCACCGAGCGCGAACCAGACCTTCAACTCTTCCGGGAAGTAGGCAGACGTATGAATCGTTCCCGCCCACTGGGCATATAAATCAGCGAAGACGCCTTTATCGGTATCGTTGAGTAGTCGGAAAGCGGACTCCGCATCTTGAATCATGTGTTGATGGGTCTTCAACTCCATCATCCGACGTTTCGAGTCATCCAGATGATAGCGGTTTTCGTGTTGCAGCAAATCGAAGTGATTGGTGCACATGTTCGATTCCCGCACTTGGACGTCGCGTGCCGTCGCCTCGATGACGAACGAACGCGCCGATTTATCGTGGACGACATACGTGAACGATCCGCGATGCGGAATCTCCTTGACGAGTGAGATCGCGTCGTCGACCGACGTGCACATCTCGAGGATGATCCGCCCGATCATGAAACTGACGAACCCATCGCCCGGACGCCGACGATTGATGAAGTTATAGCCCATCGCAAGCCCATGTTCATTCATCCCGTCCATCCGACCGGTCACCCGTGAAGCGGGACCGATAATTGCTGATCCGCCATCATTCGGTTGAAAGACGGAAAATCGCCCATCGTACGTCATCGGATGATAGTCGTAATTGCGGACGAGGAAATTATCACCGGTCATGATCGAACAACCACTTTTCGGTCCTTCGACCCGGTAGTGCCCAAAATGCAGTAACGTATCCGGCAGAGAAAGTTCAAGTTCGTCTTGAAGTCCGAGTAGCTCGTCCCAAATATGCGGGGCGTACCGGAGAAACATCTCCTTCGTCTCGACCGGATCGACTTGAAAGCGCGGAACACGGATTTTCCAGTTGTCCTCCCGGTTATGGAGCAACTGGTTTCGTTTGACGTAACGCCCTTGTTCGCGACCGAACTCATAATGACTGCCGCGGAATTGCGTGATCTCATTGGCTACACGTTGCATACGATTCATCCTTTCTTCAACTGCTGTATGCTGATTATATCGAACGTGAGGGAGAAAGTCGTACGGCAAGTCTTTACCAAAGCACATCTAAAGTATGGGAATATTGAAAAAATAGTCAACTTTTTCATTCTTAAACCGATAACAAAAACGGGAGGGGATGGAATGAAACATATGTCAGTCAGACGGAAGATACAAGCTTTGATCGCAACAGCCGTCGTTGCGATGCTTTTGATTGCGGGAGCAGGACTCTATTTCTTGAATCAGATGTCGAATGCTTCCCGAGCGATGTATCAGCAAAACTTAATACCGATCCAGGAAGTAGCTCAAATCCGAATCGATACACGCGCGCTCGATTCTTTTTTAGTCGAGATGATGTTAACGAAGGACGAGACGCGGGTCACGGAACTGCAAGCTGAGATCGATACGCGTCAGGCGCAGATTCGTTCGTCGGTCACGAAGGTCGAAAAAACAGGGCATTTCGATGCCAAAGAAAAGAAATAGCTTGAAGAATTAAAGGATAACGTCCTCGCCTATGATAATTCGATGACGATCGTCCAGGATGCGGCGACGCGCAACGAGACCGAAGAAGCCTATACGGCGTATACGCAAGGTCTGGAACAAGTCCGGGATAACGTCGCGGATTCTGCGAAGTCGTTGATGGCTTCGATGACGAAGCAAGCGAAAGCGTTAGACGCTCAGAATCAAGCTGAAAAACAAACGGCCTTTTACTTAATGCTCGGCATTTTTTTCTCGCGGTTCTCTTGTTTGCAGGACTTGCGATGTACATTACACGTCTCATCACTCGTCCGATTCGTCAATTGCAGGGATGGATGGATCAATCGGGGAACGGGGACTTGACCGTCCGTGGAACATACGACTCCAAAGACGAACTTGGACAGTTGACGACGTCTTTCAACGAGATGATTGCCTCACAGCAACAAGTCGTACTTGAACTAACCGGTACGGCTGACCGTGTCGCTGTCGCATCGGACGAGTTAAGCGTTAATGCGGAATCGACGACGAAAGCTACGGAAATGGTCGCCGTGACGATGGAAGAGATGGCAAGCGGTGCAAGTCAACAATTGCATCAAGTATCCGACGCCTCACGGACGATTGAAGAGTTGACGACGTCGGTTCGTTACGTCGCCGGCAATGCCCAACAAATGACTGAGCGTACAGCGGATGCGATGGAAAAAGTCGAACTCGGTGGTCAAGTCGTCGGAACACTCGGCACCCAAATGGGACGGATTCAAGAAGACGTCTCTCGTCTGAGCCAAGTCATTGATGGTCTTGGTAACCGATCGCAGGAAATCGGACAAATCACGGATTCGATCAAAGGTGTCGCGGCGCAGACGAACTTACTTGCGTTAAACGCAGCAATCGAAGCGGCGCGTGCTGGCGAACAAGGACGCGGATTTGCCGTCGTCGCAGCGGAAGTCAAGACGCTCGCGGAGCAGTCAGCGGTCTCGGCAAAACAGATCGAGTTGTTGATTCGGGTCATTCAACAAGAGACGGAAGCATCGGTCGCCTCGATGGAGAAAGTCTCAACCGAGATGACGAGTGGAATTGCCGTTGTCGATCAAGCCGGTGCCTCATTCTCAGAAATCGAGACAGCCATCACCGACGTGACAGGGCACGTCGAAGAAGTGTCCGGTGCCGTACAAGAAATGGCGGCAGCGAGTGAGCAGATCGCCTCCGTCATGCGAACAATTCAAGCGGTGACGGAAGGAACGGCTGCCGGAACCCAAAACATCTCCGCGTCGACCGAGGAGCAGATGGCGTCGATGGAAGAAATTTCGTCTGCGTCTCAGTCGCTTGCGACGATGGCGGATGATTTAAAACAAGTCACAGGCAGGTTTACTGTCTAAGTGATTAAAAACTGCGACCATTAGACTGACCTAGCAATATGAGACACATATAAAACACCTTGATTAGGCTGCCTGTACACCGTATTTTTTCGGTGTCAGGTAGCCTAATTTTTCTTGGATTCGTTCTTCGTTATAGTAATTTAAGTAATTAGTAACGCGTTCAGAGACCTCATGGTCTCTTAGTGAATTAAATTTGACGTACTGGAATTCCTCGGACTTTAAATTAGAGTGGAACGATTCGATAACTGCGTTGTCCCAACAGTTTCCTCTACGAGACATGCTGCTTGTTAGGTGATTCCTTTTAACGAATTCTTGAAAGGCGTATGACGTATAGACACTTCCTTGGTCCGAATGAAGGATGACCCCTTCGGGATAGTTTCGATTCTCAAGCGCTATCTTCAACGTATCAATCACAAGAGACGTTTGTTGATGCTCGTATAACTTGTATGCGACGATTTCGTTATTAAAAAGATCCATGATGGTGGAAAGATATTTCGTCGTGCTGCCGTATTGGATATAGGTGATATCCGTCACCCACTTTTGATTCGGTTTACTTGCTGTGAAATCGCGCTTGATGAGATCCGGTGCCGTTATGATGCGCTCACCTTGAGACTTCCATCTTCGCTTCGGCTTGATCCGACATTGGAGATGGTGTTTTTGCATGATTTTCTGTACGGTATTCCGATTGGCTTTTAACTGATAGATTTGCTGTAATAATGCCTTTATTTTTCGATGTCCATTCCGATACTTCGTCTGTTTACTTAGTTCAATGACGGTTTTTTCGAGCACCGAAGGTGCTTTCACAGATTCCTTAATCCAACGGTAATAGCTTGCTCTTGGTACATTCAAAGCGCTAAGAATGGCGGTGATTGTATACTTTCTCCGAAGAAACTCTACAATTTTTATGACTACTTCTTTCTCAACTCTCTTTCGATTTCCATGTACTTTTTTAAGATCTCATTTTCCATCTTCAGATGTGACATTTGTCGTTCTCTCTTGTCATCCTCACTCGCAGAATCTGGACCATGTCCATAGGTATATTGTTTACCGATTGGCTGATCAAATCGATAATGTTCGTTAGAGCGATACCATCTCATCCATGTTTTGATTTGAGATTCATTTTTGATTCCGTACTTCTCCATGATTTCTCTCGTCGTTAACTTACCACTCAGCTTTTCTTTGACTACTGCCCATTTTACTTCACTTGAATATACGTTTTTGCCCATGCAAAAACACCTCCGATGTTAGTACTTTTTAAAAGTGTACCACTCCGAAGGTGTTTTATATTGTCTCAAAATTTTAGGTTAGCCCACATGAAGGGCAACCGTCATGGTCGTTTTTTTTATTTGTGGGAATTACTGGAAAATAGGCAGGGAAGTAAGCGTGTTTCGTCGTATGTACAGGTTAAGTAAGAGGCAATGGATGGATATTATGAAAGTGATTGAAGAAACTGTTTGACGGCGCGGCGGGACGTCAAATGAATGATCTGTTTATCGGACGTTGCTTCAAGTGTTGAAAGGATACTCGGTCGTTTATCAATCGGGAAACGCCAAATCCACTTCAGAAAATCAAACGATAATTTCTCCGTGCAGTCTACCGCCATATCCGGTCGACCGGTCTTGCGGTAGCGCCACGTCCGTTTCAATACCCGGTACAGACAGAGCGTCCGCGGTAGATCAAGGAAGATGATTGTATCGGCGGCATCGATTCGTAAGTCAAGCGTTCCACCGTAATTACCGTCGATAATCCACGTGTCTCGCGATATGAGTGTTTGTTGAATCTGGCGTTGTTCCTCACGCGAAACCGCCTCCCAGTTCGGACGCCACAATAAGCTGTCGAGGTGATCAACGGGATAGTTGAGTTTTTTGCCCATCTCGCGGGCAAGCGTCGATTTACCGGATCCACCGGAACCGATCAGGATGATCTTTTGCATGCAATACCTCCTATTTTTTGTCATAGGAATTGATCATACCACGGTTTTTTAGTCGAGGATAGAACGAAAGGAGTGAATGAGATGGTACCAAATTTCATAATCGAAGGGATGACGATCGTTTTTACACTACTCGTAGTCGGCTGCGGCGTGATGTGTCTCCCGAAACGATGGAAGCGGTATGGATTGATTTTGCTTGGTTTGGTGGCGATCGGGTGCAGTTTCTTTTGGTACATCCGACCGACGCTCATCAATCAACAGATTGCTGAGGATGAGAAATTGCTTAAGATAGAACTAGCACGTCGATTCCCGGATGAAGTCTACACTACAAAAACACAAAAATTTTCGTATGAGTCTTCGGCGAATCCGGCTTCAATCGAAGTCGAATTTGCAAATGAACCTGACGTAACTTATTTTCTAGATATGGATGGGAACCGGATTAGGCTTTCAAGTTTCACCTTTAAAAACGGAGGATTTCCACAGGATTTACAGCATGAATTCAAATGAAGAGGCTGACTCAAAAAAAGAATGACGCGTCTTTTCACGCCCTTTCCTCAGACGAGACACAAGCCAGTTTTCCTGCTTCATTGAAGCAGGAAAGCGGGTCTTGTTCGTCTCTGATAGCGCATAAATGCGCTTGTTCCTGTAGGAGTAGTGTGTGACGCGTCATTCTTTTTGTTACTAAATAAGGGAGGCAGATCATTATTCTGCCACCCTTATCTTTGTAGAGACTGACTTTTGAGTCAGCCCCTTTTGATTAAGTCAATTTCAAATTTTTCGTAGCAGACATCGTCTTGACGGCGAAGAAGGCAATCAGACCAAATCCGACCTTGTTGATCAAGTCAGCGAAGTTATAGATCAATTCGCGGACGAGTTGTACCTCGATGCCGGGTGCAAACAAGGTGACCGCGTAACCGACCGGATAGATCGCCCATCCGATCAAGATGAACAAGCGCATCTGCAACAAGGCTTCACGAATCGGGGCAGGCTTATCTTCAGCAGCTTTCGTGACGTTCGTGAACAGCAGATAAATGATATAAAACCATGCGATACAACCAACGACGTATGCCCAAAGACCGAGTTGTGTGAAGCCACCCGCTAAATTGATGGACGACTCGCCGATATACCCACCGATGATCATGATGATGTCCGCGATGACGAGTTTCGTTAGAAGGGAACGTCCTTTCCCACCTTTTAAACCGAGCAACAGCGGAAACTTGATCAGTAAGAGAGGCGTCGTCACAAGCCAGTCGATGTAGCGGATTTCGGTCGGAAAGCCATCGATCTCTGACAACAAACCCGATTCCCCGACAGCTTGCTTCATGAAATAGTAATGAATCGCAGCGACGAACGTGACGAGAGCAGCGACTGTTGCGGTCGAGCGGTATTCCGGGGCAAGGGAATTTCGTTCGACGAGAAAATAGAGCGTACCGGCGGCCATTCCGACGAATCCGACCCAGAACATGTACTGGGTCGCAAGGACGAGGAGATTGACGTCTTCCATGTTGTTTCGACTCCTTTTCGTAAGTGGACACGACCTTTCATACTTTTATTTTACTGACGATACAGTCTTCAGACACCATGTCGAAACGCTCTTGATGTGTGGTCTATCAACGGTTTGACAACATTTCGACACACTTGAGGAGGAGTGACGGATGCCGAGTAAACGAATGGATCATATCAGTCTGAACGTCGTGAACCTAGAAGAAGCGATTCACTTTTTTTCGCTTTGTGGCCTCGAAGTACGCGGACGATGGGAGATGAAAGGAGAGTTACTCGATCGTTTATTAAATTTAGAGGGAGCGGAGACGGAGTGTGCTGCACTCGGATTACCAGGTGAAGCAATCTGGCTTGAACTCGTTCGATTTAAACACCCGCGTGACACGCCTTCCGTGATCCAATCCGTCCACGCAGGTGGATTGCGTCATCTCTGTTTTGAAGTAACGGCACTCGCCGCGCTCGTCGAACGTTTAGCGGACAATGGATATCAGTCGATTGGCGACGTCGCGAATTACGAAAATGAGTATCGCCTATGTTACGTAAGAGGACCAGAAGACGTGATCATTGAGTTGGCAGAAAAAATCGGACCTGTCTAAGACTGGTCCGATGTATATATTTAAGAACAACAGGAAGTCGATGATTGTGGCAGGGAAACGTTGCACACACCCGTCTCCGGTAATGATAACTTGACCTGCTTGGCACGTGCCTCGTCTCCGACAAGAAAAGCAACGACTGATCGAACTTGTTCATAACCGGTCGCAAGCAGGAAGGTCGGAGCACGACCGTAACTTTTTGCACCGACCAGATAAAGTCCGAGATCTGGATGACGTAACTCCGCTTCTCCATGTGGACGGACAGTTCCGCAACTATGAAGGTTCGGATCAATCAGAGGAGCAAGTATTCGACTACTCTCGGTGACAGGGTCGATGTCAAGCCGTACTTCCTCGAGGAACGAAAAGTCGGGTCGACTTCCTGCGTTGACGATCAACTGATCGATGTGATGAAGGGTCCGACCATCTTGAGCAGTGATGTCAAACGACTTCCCTTTCGATTCAATGGATCGGGTCTTGAAGCTGGAGTGAACCCTAATCTGATCTCGTTCAACGAGCTGACGGATACGCGAACCGAGTGCTCCGCGACCTTCCAGTGCATCCTTGTCTTCTCCTCCGTAAGCTTGAACGGGGTCCGATTTGCGAAGGATCCAATGAATCTCCGTTTCAGGATGTTGTGCTTTAATGGAAACGAGTTCAAGGAGCGAGTTCAAAGCCGAGTGCCCGCTACCGATGACAGCGACGGATTGATTAGCGAAAACAACAGTATCACGTTTCGCATCTACGATCGAATACCGGACAGGTAAGTTCTGCTCAATTTCGACTCGATGTCCGGAACTGATTGCAGGGTTTGGTCGCCCGAGGACTCCAGACGCATCGATGACCGCGCGAGCGAGAATATGTTTACGACCATTCGGCGTATCTATGACTAATTCGAACGGCGTTACTTCACGTGAGGCATTTGTCATCTTGTCTAGACCTGCCCGTGAGATCGAGAGAATCTCATGTTGGAAATGTAGAGAGGGAGCAATTTCCGGTAATGCAGCAAGTGGAGCAAGGTATTGTTTGATCAATTCAGTTCCGGTCGGCACAGTATCGTTTGCTGGTGCAATCCAGTCCGTCAGCTCGAGCAAGTGACGTGCTGCGTCACTAATATTGTATTGCCACGTCGAAAACATCCGAACGTGTTCCCATTGTTTGATATGGTGGGCAATCGAAGGACCTTTCTCAAATAGTAAAAACGATTGACCTTCCACTACAAGTTGAGCTGCAGCTGCAAGACCGATCGGACCGGCACCGATGATGACGATGGGGTGGGAAGAAGCGTATGACATGAATAAAACCTCCTCTTTATTTGTAAGTTGCAAGTATTAGAGACATGGTTTACAGCAGACGTCACTCTCGCCCATCTTCGTGTTCAGCAAGTCGATTGCCTGGAGGACATGTGCTTTTTCGAAGGAAGTCATTGATGAGAAGATGGAATCAAGATACGTGTTCATCTCTTCGTCAATGGCTTGAGCAACACGTAATCCTTTCTCGGACAGGCGAAGTAGGTGAATTCGCCGATCGTTGATCGCGGGACGCTTTACGAGTAGGTCCCGCTTAATCAATGTTTGTACTTGTCTGCTGAACGTAGTGATATCAAGAGCGAGTTGGTCCGCAATTTCTTGCATTGCGGAGTCAGGATGTTTGGCAACCTGATACAGCAAATGGCTTTGAACGAGAGATATCTCTTCATCTAGAACGGCACAACAATTCTTATTCAATAATCCAAAGCGCCGAGTGAACGTTTGAAATAATTCACGCGTTTCATTCATGTATAGCTCTCCCTTCGTTATTTTGCTTATGAATCAGTTATACGATATAAACTTGCAAATTGCAAATAATAAATATATGATTTTCTCATATTCAGTCGTTAATAAGGAAAGGTGAAATTCGATGCTTGTTCGTTCGATGGAAGAGAAAGATCGTAGCACTGTGTTAGCCATCTATCGTCAAGGAGTAGAAGAAGGAAACGCGACGTTTGAAACGATGATTCATGAGCAAGAGTGGTGGACAACGGTGACACAATCTGAACGGTTCGTTCTAGAGCAAGGTGGAAAAGTGATTGGTTGGGCTAAACTGGAACGTGTTTCTGAACGTTATGTCTATCGTGGCGTACGAGAAGTCAGTATATATCTAGAGCGTTCCGCTCGAGGACTCGGCGGTGGACGATTCTTAATGGAGGCATTGATCACCTATGCGGACGCCAATGAGATCTGGACGCTTCAATCACACATGTTCCCAGAAAACATCGCAAGCAGACGGCTGCATGAGCGACTTGGGTTCGAACTAGTCGGTCGACGACGTGCCATCGCACAGCATCATGGTGTCTGGCGAGACACATTGTTATTGGAGCGACGAAATGACCTCCAATAATAAAACGATGTTTCCGCGTTTGATTTTTCAATTCAATTCTTCTACCATGATCTGCCTTCGCTGAAGCGAAGGTTTTTTAGTTTATCCGTCAATGGAAGAAGGGAAGTATTAAAGACGAATGATACTACCTAAAATGACAGAGGAGGATGGAAGGATGTTGCATGCCTTATTCTTGAACTGCACCTTAAAAGCATCACATGAACCATCGAATACGGAGGCGCTGATCCGTGACGTGATCGCATATTGGAAACAGGAGGACGTCACTTCAGAAATTGTCCGGATCGTCGATCACCAAGTGGCGTTCGGCGTCACGGAAGACGAAGGCAACGGGGATGAATGGCCCGTGATTTTCGAAAAAGTGAAACGAGCCGACATCGTTGTCATCGGAACACCGCTCTGGCTGGGTGAAAAAAGTAGTGTTGCGACGCAAGTCATTGAACGATTGTACGGAGGGAGCGGTCTGACGAACGATCTTGGACAAGCAATCTACTACAACAAGGTCGGTGGCGTCATTGTCACGGGGAATGAAGATGGAGCTAAACATGCGTCTGCTTCCATCTTGTACGGTCTGTCGCATATCGGCTTTACGATTCCGCCGAACGTCGATGCTTACTGGGTCGGTGAAGCGGGACCAGGACCATCGTACATCGAAGCAGGACGGGACAATGATTTTACGAAGCGACACGCACAGTTTTTAGCTGCCAACCTATACCATTTTGCCAAGATGTTAAATGAGCATCCGATTCCAGCAGAAGGGAATGTGATGGAATGAAGAGACAACGTTTAACAGGATACGGTGTCGCAACGTTGTTCGCTATGAGTTTAATGTTGGCGGGTTGCGGAAATGACGAAGCGTCGACGGACAAGGTCGAAGAAGGATCAACGAACTCGAACACGACCGACGATACGATGCAAGACAAGGATACGGTAACGAAAAATGCCGACACGGATTATGGCTTCAACAGTCTGTCGATTGAAGCGGACGTTGAAGGGGATAACGATGCCATTGATATTAGTTATGACCGGGATAATGACGGAACGGAAGCGGAATATCGCTATAAAGGGGAGCAAAAGCAAGGAGACGACGCGATGACGGAACTCGACGCGAAGTTCAAGAACTTAAAGATTGATGCGGATACATCTGAAAAAGAGGTCATCAGTGAGGTTGAGCGTGTGTTTGCGATTCAAGATGCTTCCCGCTTAGAGGTTGAAATCGAATTCTCAGACGGAACCGAAAAAGAATATAAAAAATAAACAACAGGTCTGCGCCCGTAAGGGGTGTAGACCTGTTGTCTTAGTGTAGCTTCACGTGAGCGAGGACACCGTAATGATCGCTCGGTACAAGGTGATGCTGCAGTCGATGATTTCCGATCAGCTGGACGTGCTGTAAGGTCACCTGTGAAAGCGAACGCTGACAGAGTAACCAATCATATCGAACGGGGCTTGTGATGCCGTCATTCTTCCTTGCGTACGGATTCATCACGGAATCAAGCGTCGCGGCGGCAATCTGTCCTGTACGAGCGGCAAAACTACCGGCGAGATCGACCCATTCCTTAAGCGCAGCTTGATGCAGAGCAGAGTTTGGACAATCATTAAAGTCACCGCCTAAGAACTCGATCGTCGTGTCATCCGTCTGTGAGGCAATCCATTCGTTGACGAATCGAAGTTGATCGAGTCGAATGTCTGAAGCACGCCAATTGAAATGAATGTTCGTCACGGCAAAACGAATACCGTCAATCGAAAACGGGATCCGAATCGCACAGTGGTGGTTGATGTTTGCTGTCGCAGCGGCACTCGAATCCGTTCGTTCAAACGGTAATTTCGTCAGAATGGCAAGTCCTTCGTCCGGTGAATCCATGTAAGGATCCATCATCATATACGGATAACCGGTCGCCTCTGCGAGGTGCTCAGCGATCGAGACGAATGGTTCATCCGGATGAAACGTCGACATGACTTCTTGCAGGAGGAGAATATCCGGTTGGTGTTGCTTGATCTCCGCGCATAACGCCTCGAACCGTTCTTGTCGTTTGTGCGGGTGATGCCAGATGTTATATGTCGCAATCGACAATGAAAGACTCATAGCTGTAAGCCCATCAACACCGTATCGTAAAAGCAACCGTCCGATAGTAACCGGTCATGACGCAGTCGTCCTTCTTCTTGAAATCCATGTCGCTGATAGAGGCGAATGGCGCCGAGGTTCGTCTCGACGACTTCGAGCTGAATTTTTTGCAGGGATTGCGCTTTTGCCCAAGCAATCATCCGTTCCATCAGTTGCGTACCGATTCCTTGCCCCCAGTCGGATTGAAGTACACCGAGTCCAAATGATGCCTTGTGCGCGAAACGTTTTAAATGAAACCCACGACACCGGGCGTAGGCGATGAGTCGTCCATCGCGCTCGACGACGAGGATACGATCCGGAACCGAGGCATCGTGTAATTGATCCGCGAAATCGCTCGCCGTCATCACGTCCTCACCAGGCATTCGGTCGAAGAATTCCGTTTCCGCATCGAGTGTTTGGCGGAGTTCAGCGAGGGCTTCAGCGTCACTGAGTCGAGCCGGTCGAATCTGGTACCGTTGCGTATCGAACGAGTGGTGCATCGTCTGCATATGTAATCCTCCGTTCTAGATGGAATATGCTATCATTATGGCAGGAATGGTATCATTTGTAAATTTAAGGAGAGAAGAAATGAAAATTCAATTAGGGTCAGAACAATACGAAAGGGTGACTCAAAAAAAGAATGATTCGCCTTTTTGCACTTTTTCCTATCGGAGTTGCGTGTGACGAGTCATTTTTTTACGAGATAAGGATGATAGATGATTATTCTGTCACCCTTATCTTTGCAGAGAATAATTTATGAATCACCCTCCATGATGTGTTCAACAAATGATTTTAACGCCGGACGTGCACGATCCAAGCTGACATGTACGTAAGTGTTCCGATCGATAAGATAATAGCAATCGCATAGAACGGAAACGCTGGATACAGTTGAAGTAACGGTTGCTCGAACAAAAAGGCAATCATTAGGACGGGAAGGCTGATCATAAAAGCAACATACGCGGCACGAGTTGCTTTACCGGTGATCAGTGCCTCACGTTCATCGGAGTCGGAAAATTCTGCTGTCGCGAACGAACGTGTACGGTCTTCTCGTAAGAAATAGCTGACGATCGAAAGGACTATCGCAATCACTAGCACTGGAAGGATAACCATTACATCTAATTTCAGCGACAATCCCGTACCGGATACAGGATCATCTTGAAATAACTGCAGATTAGCATGAATGGCACTAATGAGATAAGCAGCTAAAAAGTAGAGACAACAATTAAGTAAAGATTGAGTGACGACACGTTTCATCAGGATTCCTCCTCTAATTGAAATAGTTCCTCGATCGGGCAATCAAAGACGCGGGCAATCTGCATCGCGAGTAAGAGCGACGGCGTATAGCTTCCTTTTTCAAGTGAGATGACGGTTTGTCGTGTCACACCGATTCGTTCAGCGAACTGCTCTTGTGTCCACTTGTGCTGTTGACGATAGAGGCGGACATGGTTCGTCAGTTTCATCTGACGACCTCCTTTCCAGTTGTTTACATTGTAAAGTCAGGTTTACATTTTGTAAAGTAGACTTTACGTCATGTATGTAAAAAATGGAGCTGACTCAAAAGTCAACTCCTCAGACTGAAAACAAAGCGTAATTTTTTTTAAAAACGAAAAGGATTGCGCTTTTTTGTTCATCTCGAATCGTTTTCCTAGGACAAGCATCGCACCGCTTCGCTGCAGGGTCGCTCTGGCTTGTGTCTCGCCTGAGGAAAGGGCGTGAAAAGACGCGTCATTTTTTAGGATCAGTCATCTGAAGCCCACGTGAACATTAAAATGCGTAAGGTGTCAAAATGACAGCCATGAGACAGGCGAACGTCGTCCATCCCTGATGATAACGTAAGGATAAGAAAAGCGTGATCAGCCCAGTGATCGTCATACCGGATAAAATCCATCCTAGCCAAAATTCCGTGCTATTCGAAGCAATCGGGATGCTCAATAAGTAAGCTGTCGCGTGCGGAAAGAAGCCGATGGCATCTAAAAGGATACCGCCAAAGACACCCATCAGCAGCAAGCCGATCGACAGGCGAAATAGTGCTTTACGTTTAATCATATGCATGCTCCTATTCTGTTTGGTTGACGCAAGAAATCCTACTGTTGCGCCTATTCAATATGTTTCTACAAAAAGCGAGGGATTCCTTTCTGTTATCTATCCCTGAACTTTATCAAAAATCCTCGCTTCTGCACATCAATCGGAATATTCAGATAATTATCGGGTATTCTGTTGAAAACGCCATCGCCGATTCAGTGGAGAGGAGAAGAGAAGATGATGCCTGAACTGATACCGGATGACCGGGAGCTCGAACGAAGGATTCGGATCGTCCATCTGTTGCGAAAACTGGGGAAGACGGACGAAGCGATTGCCCGATCCTTGTATGTTTCGATCGAATGGGTTCAATCGATTTATGAAGAAGACGACTGGCAGCAAATGCAATCATCCTAAGGCAAGGACGTTTCGTCCTTGTTTTTTCGCGTGTTCCGGTATACTAAAACAAGTATCTCAAATCGAGAGGATGAAGTGAAATGAACGTTGCCATCATAGGAGCAGGAATCAGTGGTTTGTATCTCGCGACGCGTATGCAGGAACTTGGACACGACGTGACGATCTATGAAGCACGTGACCGAATCGGCGGTAGAATCGAGACAGTCGATTTCGACCTAGCCGGGCAAGCATATGCGTTTGATCTTGGACCGACTTGGTTTTGGCCGGACAGTGAACCACTGATGGTCGATTTGATCCATCGATTCGATTTACCGACACTGGAACAATATGCGACGGGAACGCTTCGACTAGAACGGGCTGACGGAATCGAGTCACATCTGGTTGCGAATCAACCGACGGCGCTTCGCCTTCGTGACGGAATCCGCTCCGTTGCTACGGCACTTGCTGCACGACTCACACCGGGAACGATTCGACTCAAGTCTCCGATCAGCCAAATTGATGTCACGAACCGGATTCTCGTCAGTTCAGGAAGGAAAAGTCAACCGTACGACGAGATCGTCCTCGCACTACCACCGCGTCTAGCGGCAACATTATCGTATATGCCAGCTTTACCTGAAGCAGTTCTGGGTGAACTTGAAGCATTACCGACTTGGATGGCGCAGCAAGCTAAATGTCTGATTCTTTACGAGAGACCGTTTTGGCGTGATTCGGGCTGGTCCGGTCAGGCAATCAGCTGGACTGGGATGGTGCAAGAGATACATGACGCTTCCCCACAAGACGGACCAGGAGCGTTGTTCGGTTTTTTCCGGACACCGGCACGTGAACGACAGTTATTGACCGAGGCGGAAATCAAGGAAACCGTATTCGCGCAGCTGGTTCGTCTATTCGGTGAACAAGCGCGTCAGTCGATTGGTTGGGCGTATAAAGACTGGTCGACGGATAGTTGGACAGCAACACGAGCTGATGCAGCACCGCTCGTGGATTTCCCGGCATATCATGCTATCAATCTCGGAATGGAGCATGCAGCGATTTCACTGATTGGGACAGAGACCGATCCGAGTCATGGTGGACACTTAGAAGGGGCCATACGATCCGTTGAACGCTATTTAGAAAAGAGAGGAGTAAAAAAATGATCGAGACGCTACATTATGATGTGTTCACGACGACGCCAGGAAGCGGTAATCCAGCTGGGGTCGTCTTAGACGCCGATCAATTGACTGAGTCGGAAATGCAACGAATCGCGCGTACGAATGGCTTTACCGAGACGACGTTCGTCCTGTCATCCGACCAAGCGGACTACCGCATGCGCTACTTTGCACCGGAACGGGAAATGGACTTATGCGGACATGGTACGATTGCCGCATTGACGGCACTTGATTCAAAGATCCGTTTATCTATGGCATGTCAGATCGAGACAAAGTCAGGCATCTTGCCCGTGATGCGTTTAGCGAACGGAATGTTTCGCTTGCAACAGGGACAACCACAATTACATCAGTTTGACGGTGACATAAAGCACGTTCTAGCCGCGATTGGTCTCGAATTGACACATCTCGATGACCGATGGCCAATCGTATACGGCAGTACTGGGAACTGGACACTGCTCCTCCCGATTCGTCGACTTGAGGACTTTCACCGGATGGTGCCGGATAACCAACGCTTTACCACCGTGTTGACCGATCTCCCACAAGCCTCGATTCATCCGATTTGTCTCGATACATATGACCGACAAGCGACGATGCACGGACGTCACTTCTCGGCAACAGGAGCAGGGAGCATCGAAGATCCGGTTACGGGAACGGCGAGTGGTGTGATGGGTGTCTATTACCGAAAATTCATCCAGCCATTTGAAACGGAAACTGCGATCATCGTCGAACAAGGACACGAGATGGAACGACCCGGTCATGTCGGAATCCGTATTTCTGGCGAAGGTCTTGATCACAGCCAATGGAAAGTCGAGATGGACGGGCAAGCCGTCTTTGTCGGCGTCAAGAGAGTGAGAAAGGAAGAGGCAGATGTTAAAACACTTCATTTGGGATTTTGACGGCACCTTGTTTGATACGTATCCAGTGTTAGTCGATGTGTTCGTGGAATTACTCGAGCGTGAGGGGCGAACGGTTGAACGCGAGCAAGTAGCAGAGCTGATGGCGATCTCGGCAAAAACGACGTATGAGGCGTTTGGTGTGTCCGAACCATTCATTCTGAACTACAAGCAACAAAAGATGATCATCGAACAAGAACAGTCTGAACCGTTTCTCGGAATCCGTGAACTGCTAGAGGCGTTATCGACGAGAGGTGCGACGCATCATATCGTCACCCATCGCGGAACATCGATTCATGCGTTGCTTGCAAAACATGGGATGACGCATCATTTTCAAGACGTATTGACGGCACCGGATGGATTCGCCCGAAAACCGGATCCGGAAGCTGTCACGTACTTGATCGATCGGCACCAGATGGCACGAGACGAGACGATCATGATTGGAGACCGGGAACTCGACGTCTTAGCCGGACATCGTGCCGGTATCAAGACGTGTTTGATAACCGAACATACGAGTCAGACCGTTGCGACGTATACCATAACGTCGCCCGGTCGATTAAAGGAATTGTTACTGACATAAAAACAGCCCCGCTTCCAGTGATGGAAACGGGGCTGTATTTTTAAGAAGACAATCGATCTGCTTTGGTGGCTTCAGCGCGTGGTGCACGCCAGAAATACGTCAGGAAAATACCGACTGCGAGCATGGCTGTCGCAAAATAGAACGGATAGTTCAAATTGACGTCAAAGAGTAGTCCACCAACGATCGGTCCGAGAATGTTGCCGATGCTCGTAAACATCGAGTTCATTCCGCCGACGAATCCCTGTTCATTTCCGGCAATCTTCGAAAGATAGGTCGTGACAGCGGGGCGCATCAAGTCGAAACCGACGAAGACGACCATCGTCACGAGAATGATCGAGAGATAGTTCGTCACGAACGTCATCAAGACGACGAGCAGTGTCGAACCGATCAAGCTGTACCGGATCAAGCGAATCTCACCGAACCAGCGTGTCAAACGATCGAACAGTCCGACTTGGACGATGACGCCGACGATCGCACCGAGAGAAATCGCAAGCGCAATGTCCTTCGCTGTGAAGCCGAACTTCCGGTCGACGAACAAGGCGAATAACGACTCGAACGAGGCGAGACCGAACGATGAGATCAACAGGACAAGAAAAGCGATGAAATAGAGCGGGCTGAAGACTTTCCGGAAACCCGTCTGTTGTTTGACCGTCGTTGTCTCGTAGTGACGTTCCGGTTCTTTAAGCGTAAAGACGGATAACACCATCGCTGTTAAACCGAACGCAGCAGCAAAGAAGAACGGTGTCCGCGAACCGAGGTCAGCGAGGAACCCACCAATCCCTGGTCCGATGATGAAACCAGTCGAGATGGCAGCAGACATATATCCGAGCGCTTTTGGACGAGTCTCGTTCGTTGTGATGTCAGCGATGAATGCCGTGACGGCTGGCATGATGAAAGCCGCACTGACACCACCGAGGATCCGAGACGCGAACAGGACTTCGACACTTTGACCGAGACCGAATAAGAGCTCGGACATACTGAAGATGAACAAACCAATGATGATCATCGGTTTACGTCCGTACTTGTCGACGGCACGTCCCGCGAGTGGTGAAAGAATCAGTTGCGCAAAGGCGAAGGCGGAAACCATGTAACCGACCGTCGCCCCGGAAATGTTCAACTCGTTCATGATTGTCGGTGTGACAGGAATGACGAGTCCAATGCCTAAAAAGGCGATGAATAAGTTGAGCAGGAGTGTACTTAAAATCAATGTATTGTTTTGCATAGTTCACCTCAATAAAATTAAATCGTTTTTGACATACCGCGCCAGACGATCGGCCAGACAGCTTGCTGTCGAGCGTGAAACGCGTCGACACCGTTGTAGACGAGTTCCGTCAGCGTACCTTCAGCAACCGTCAAATAGGCGAGAGCGGCACTTTTGTAATCCGTCGAAAAGAGAATCTGTTCTGTTCGGTCTCGTTCGCGTAGTAATCGCGTCAATAGATCGTGCAATGAATCGAAAAACGGATTGAAACGGTCCGTCATCTCTTGTTCGAGCTTCTCCGGTGGAAAATAGGCAGCCCGAAGGATGAATCGCATCAGGATATCGTCTTGCTGTTCCGAAATGAACCAATCGAAGAAGCCGTGCAGCGATTGCTCGAGCGGCTGCTGCCGCGTACTCGTGAAATACGTCGCAAAGCGGCGCTTTTGTTCTTGCAAGGCGTACGTCGTCGCTTGCAGGAACAGGTCGTCCTTCCCTTTATAGTGCGCATAGATCGATGGCTTTTTTATGCCAACCTCTGTCGCGATCTCTTGCAACGATGCCCCTTCATAGCCGTGCGAAGCAAAATGATGGATGCTCGTCTGTAACAATTGTTGGGCTTTCAGATGAATCACCTTCCTAACGGTCGTTAGGTAACACTGTAACAGCAAATTTCAAATGTAGTCAATCAGATTGTCTTACCGCACAAAAAAACTGACTCCGCGAAGGCGGAATCAGTTAAGGAAGAATCATTATTTATTCATGACACGACCGCGTGTTGCGACGCGTGAGCCGGCGATTCCTGCGAATGACGTAAAGATAAGAGTCAGAAGCAGTCCGACGAACGCCCAGATTGAAACTTTTGACGCCGTTTGTGTCGCTTGTTCTGTTTGCTCGCGGGCATCTTGGACCGTTTTCTTGAGGTCAGCGGATGTTTCATCAAGCGTTTGTTTAGCAGTCTCAATTTGTTGCGTCGTTTCTTTTGTTGCCGTGTTGAGACCATCAACGATGTTTTGCGTCGCTTCTTCCGCTTCAGCACCTGTCAAATCGGTGTTTTTCGCAACAGCATCAGCGATTTTATCTTCATCGACTGATTTCTCGATTTTTTCAGCTCGTGCTGTCAACGAATCACCGAGATCCTGGACGATCGTATCGAAGTTCTCTGGTTTCGTGATCGCTTCCTTACCAGCAGCCGTGACGTCTTCTTGAACAGCGTCAAGTTCGTTCTGCAAGTAACCTGGTTGCAATTCTTTGATGTCCGTGTCTTTTAAAATTTCGTCAACGTTACCTTCAAGTTCTTTCGTATCAACTTGTGACACGTTTTTCGTAATCAAATCGAATCCTTTCGTCGCAGCGTCTTGAGCGGTTGAAGCAACGGATCCGATGCCGCTACCTGCCGCACCACCGACTGTCCCGAGTAGTGAGCCGACCGATTGTAACGTATTTACCGTCGTGAATGTCAAGAGAGCGAACAAGAGGATGACGCTCGTCGACCATGTCAAGAAACCGTGGACGAGACCGGCACGTGCCGACGTCACACCGGAGACGAATCCAGCAACGAACAGCGAGATGAGCAATGAAAGGATTGCCCAGATGATCAAACCAGCACCGACACCATCGAACGGGTTATTCGACGTGACGTCCGTGACGCCGAGTCCGATCGCTGAACCGATTAAACTAAATAAGATCAATAAAGATAGAAATGATACCACACCTGCAAAAATCGAGCTCCATGAGATGTTACGACCTGCTCCGTCCGCTTCCGCTCGGAAATGCGACGAAAAGCCTCTGTTTGTCTTTTCCATAATAAGCACTACCTCTCCCCAAATTGGTCTTTCAAGTTCGAGATGTTCATGAATGTAAAAGCTTCATCTCAAGTTTCTTACGCGCATAGCTCTTATATAACCGGTAACTAAATAAGAGAAACCTAGTATTACAGGTACATGATTAATGGTCGTCTGAACTTCAACGAAGTGATATTGGTTGCGTTTGAAGAAAAAGCATCGTACACTCGTATCAAGTGTCACGTTATACTGTACAGTTTAAAATCAAAAGGAGGTGATCCCCCGCTTTTAGGGGGATACAAGTTGGACATCGTCTTAACACTGAATTTGTTGTTGCTCGTCGTATTGATTGGTTTGACCGCGTTTTTCGTCGGTTCGGAATTTGCTGTCGTTAAAGTCCGGATGTCACGTCTCGACCAGATGGTGCAAGAAGGAAAAAAGGGAGCAGTACTTGCGAAGAAGGTCGCAGGAGATCTCGATTATTACTTGTCGGCCTGTCAGCTCGGTATCACGATCACTGCACTTGGTCTGGGTGCACTCGGGAAACCGACCGTCGAGAAATTGTTGACACCGGTCTTTGATGAACTTGGTGTCGCCGTTGCGCTGTCAACGATTCTCTCATACAGTATCGCTTTCATCTTCGTGACGTTTCTCCACGTCGTCATCGGAGAACTTGCACCGAAGACACTCGCGATCCAGTATGCGGAACGGATGACGTTACTGCTAGCTCCTTCACTCTATGTATTCGGAAAAGTCATGTATCCGTTCATCTGGATCATGAACGGTTCGGCCCGTGTCCTCTTGCGGATGTTCGGTGTGAAACCTGCCGGTCACGAACAAGCCCATTCCGAAGAAGAGTTGAAGATCATCATGGCACAAAGTTTTCAAAGTGGTGAGATCAATCAATCGGAACTCGCCTTGATGCAAAACGTCTTTGCGTTTGATGAGCGTGTCACACGCGACATCATGGTGCCACGGATGAACATGATGGTCATTTCGGACGAGATGAGTTGGGAAAATCTATTACAGACGATGTCTGACAATCCGTATACACGTTACCCGGTCAGTGAAGGAACGGATAAGGACCGGATTAGTGGTTATATCAACGTCAAGGAAGTGCTCGCCCATCACGCGGTACAAGACGAACGAGAACTTGCCTCGTTCCTTAAACCGTTGCCGGTCGTTTCGGAATTGACACCGCTGCAAGAAACACTCTTGAAGATGAAGCAGACACGGTCACACATCGCTCTCGTCATCGACGAGTATGGTGGGACATCCGGTTTGATCACGATGGAGGATATTTTGGAGGAAATCGTCGGTGATATCCGTGATGAATTCGATGAAGCGGAGCAAGCCGAAATCGAACAGTTACCGGACGGCTCGTACCGCTTAGCGGGTACTGTCCTATTAGTTGAAATTGAAGAACGATTTGGTCTTCGGTTCACTGAAGCAGAGGCGGTCGACACGATCGGTGGATATATCCAATCACGGACGGCTGCTTTTGAAGAGGGAACGATCGTCACAGATGAGGCGTTTACGCTTGAAATCTTGCGTTCTGCCCAATATCAGATTCAGGATGTCAAGTTGACCTTGCCGTCAAGCTAACAGAAAGACCCGTTTTGCTTAGTAGTTCAATCTACTAAGCAGACGGGTCTTCTTTTATCAAACGAGGTCTTAGCGTGTTCATCAAAGAGAAGTATGATAATATTCCGGACCGACGAGCTCACGAATCGATAAGATTTGGCGATAAAGCGAGAATATATCTACTAGATGCTCAGGAAAGTGGTCTCTTTAATCAACAAACGTTCAAGGTTATACATAATTATTGTGATTTTTCATTCAATTGTTAGAAGTTCGAGACGATATAAGGAATGAAGTTCACAAATTAGTGAGGGAGAGAAGCATATGAAATGGTTCGCGAAATCAGCATCACCGTCCTTCGATGCGCGCATCGAAGGCGAACGCGCTCATGTCGTGTTGAATGTTCCGACATCCTTACATGAACAATTACGTTTAATCGGTCTAGAAGCAGTCGATTTACAAATTGTCCGGGTCATCCGCGAAGATGTATCCCGTTGGATGCCGAGCATGGTCGACGCGTTCTACGAGGAGCTGGTTCGTGTTCCGTCACTCCGGCATTTGATTGAACAGCATTCGACGCTCGAACGATTGAAAGGCACTCTCGCTCGGCACATCCTACAAATGTTCGATGGTCAGGTGACGATGGACTACATCGAAGCCCGGCGCCGGATCGCTGAACGGCATGTTCAAATCGGGCTGCATAATAAATGGTATATCGCCGCCTTCCAAAAAGTCTGGAACGTCCTCAGTGAACAGATTGACGGCAGTGATTGGCCGGAAGTAGAACGTGTCCGGATCATGCGGGCAGCGGGGAAACTCTTCAACCTCGAGCAACAGATCGTCATGACGATGTATGAGGATCAAATCGATGAGGAACGCCAAGCGATCGCGACAGCCAAACGGCACGTCGGAGATGGCGTTCAAAAATCAACGGAAGAACTTGCTGCGATGAGTGAAGAGTCGTCAGCGAACTTCCAAGAGATTGAACGGCACGCCAAACACGTCTCGACGACGACAGACGCAATTTCAATCCAGTTGACGGAAGCGGTCAGTGAAGCAGAAGCAGGTGTCGTCCTCGTCGAAGAGGAGACACGTCGCTTTGAACATGTCGTTGCAGATTTATCACGGACGACCGAACAAGTCGCTGAACTGTCTCGTCTGTCGCAGGAAATCGAGCGAATCGCTGGGATGGTGACGACTATTTCTGATCAGACGAACCTTCTCAGCTTGAACGCCTCGATCGAAGCGGCGCGTGCCGGGGAGATGGGGCGCGGATTTACCGTCGTGGCGCAAGAAATTCGGAAACTCGCTGAAGAGAGTAAACAGTCGGCAGCCGAGACGTCGCGGATCGCCCAAGAAATCACGCAAAAGATGCTCGTCGTCTCAGAGCGGATGGGAACGACGGAGACGGCGGTTGTCCGAACGACGACGGAGATGCAACAAGTCGTCCGTGCCTTCTCACGGATTTCGGAACAGACGGATGCGGTCTCGCGGCAAATTCATGAACTATCGACCGATACGAAGGATGTCGCAGGAACGATCGAAGGTATGCGTAAGATTGCAGAAGCGATTGCTGAGACAGCGGATGACTTACAAGAAGTCGCAGCAACCTTATAAGTGAATCCTCCTTTCTACGGGAAAGGAGGATTTTTTTGTCGTTTTATGGAAAAATGTAAAGTGGAGGTGTGAAGAATTCATGATGAAAAGTCTTGGATTGATTTTTGTATGTATGATCGCTTTTGTAGGAAATTACGTGATAGCAGGTGACCTCGCTCCACGGGAGTTCTATGCCTTACTCGGTTTAATGGGTGTCGCTTTCTTGACCGGCGGGATTGAATGGTGGGAAATCCGGCGCGATTTACGCTATCGGGGAGTAGAAGAGGGGATATCCGTTCGCTTAGCGGACCGGGCGAGCCGAAAGATGAATACGGTCTTTCTCGCGCATGAACGATGGCTGACGTTCTCACGTCGTTACGCCACGTGGTGGCAGGCAATCCTTGCGCGCTTCGAAAAGTTCGAATCATTTTTCCTCGACGTAACATTCGAAGGAGACGGGGAAAAATTACAAATTAAAGAGACAAGGACGGAGTGGCTACGCAATACGACACATTTTGTGATTCGTAAAGACGGACGCGACGTCGGAACAATCCGCACCGATGCGGCACTGCGACAACAATTACGACTGCAAGAATTGTTACTCGTCTCGTATGCCGATCAGGCGTATCAGATTCGGTCCTCGACGCTTACGCGAAAAATCGGTGTCTATCAAAACGGGGACTGTATCGCGACGGGGTCACGACACGGAGCGCGACTCGTCTTTGACTGTGACACGAATGAACGTCTCTTAGCCGTCGCCAGTATGATCGTCTTCCGACTTGTTTATTCGAAGTGATTTTATTTCACTGACCGTATTAACGATTTAAAGATTTAAAGCGCAAAAAATACTAAGATAGGTCGTTCCCTTAATGATTATATGAATACATACAAAAAAGGCGCGCTGATTCTCTTTTGTAGAGATCCAGCGCGCCTTTTCGTTAACCGGTCTTTCGGATCGATTCGAACAACCGTCCCTTATAGACGTCGGCAATCGTATTGAGGAACGTCTCGCTCAACTTTTTCGGGAAGAACGGTTTTGCATATACATAATGATACGCCTTCTTCAAATCATCCCATTGTGTACACGGCTCCGTTTGACGGAACCGAGCGACGTCGATGATCCGTGTTCCGGTAGCGGTCAAAAAAATATTGCGTAAATGGATGTCTGATGGGTTCAAACCGACGGATCGTGCTTGTGCTAAAGCCGTATCGACTGTCGTTAAGACGGATTCCGGGATGAACGTCCCGCTGACGAGACATTCGAATAACGTTTGACCTTCAATGTATTCAAGCACGATATAATCGGCACCGTATTCGTAGACTTGCGCATACGTCGGAAAATCAGTCAGCTGTGCGTAGATGCTCCCTTCGAGATCGGCGAGCGATCGAAACGACGGGTAAAATTTCTTGATGACGCGATCCGTGCCGCGGATACGAAAGACGAACGCACTTCGTCCTGTCCCGATTAAGTCAAGTTCACTCGGAAGATGCTCGATCGTACAAACGAAGCCTGTTTCTTTCAATTGGATCAATTGCGCTAACTCAGCGTCAGTTTTCAATGGTGTCACTTCCTTTCCTCCTTCATTTCTTATACCCATTATACGCTCATCTGACAGGAAAAGTTTCAAAAATCGCTTGTGTGTGAAAGTTTTGAACATTATGTGATATGCTAAAAATGCTACACTGTTACATACTTTAAGGGGGTTTTTAATCATGTCAACGACACAACAATGGCGCGACCATTTCGATGGTCTTCGCGCATACGAAGAAGCCGTCGCATTACTTTACTGGGATATGCGGACATACATGCCGGATCAAGGCGCAGCAAACCGTTCCGCGTCGATCGGATTCCTCTCGACGGAGAGCTTCCGCCGCCGGACGGGGGAAACGTATCAACAATTACTGGCCGCGATGGAGCAAGAGACGCTGACGGGTATCGAAGCGATCTCGTTTGCGAAAGCAAAAGAAGCATTCGATCGCGACTCGAAGATTCCAGAAGCCGAGTACCAAACGTTCATCACGTTGATCTCTGAAGCAGAGAGCGTCTGGGAAAAGGCGAAGGACGCGAACGATTGGTCGATGTTCGAACCGTTCCTTGAAAAAATCGTCGCGATGGAGCGCCAGTTCGTCGAATACTGGGGCTATGATGCACATCCATATGACGCACTGCTCCATGACTATGAGCCAGGGATGACGGTCGCAACACTTGATCCATTGTTTGCAGAACTCCGCCAAGCAATCATCGGTTTGCTCGGTCAGCTCGAAGGAAAAGACTTCCCGACGCTTGATTGGTCAGCGGATCGCGAGACACAGATCGCCTTGAACCAAGAGTGGCTCCGCGATATCGGCTATGACTTCACGTCCGGTCGCTTGGATGAGACGGTCCATCCGTTCCAGACGACAATCAACCGCAAGGATGCGCGGATCACGACGAAATATGATGAGAATGACTACCGGAACTCCGTCTTCGGCACGATGCATGAAGCTGGTCACGCGACGTATGAGCAAGGAATCGAACCAGAACTCGATTCACTCGGTCTCGGTGACGGTGCTTCGATGGGGATTCACGAATCACAATCACTGTTCTTCGAAAACTTCATCGGGCGTAACCAAGGCTTCCTCGAAGCTCGTTATCATGGCTTACAACAAGCAATCCCGTCGCTGGCTGACGTTCCGTTCGAACGCTTCTATGCAGCGGTCAATGAAGTCAAGCCGTCACTGATTCGGATTGAAGCCGATGAATTAACGTATGCCCTTCATATCATCATCCGCTATGAACTGGAAAAACGCCTGATGACGAAAGAACTCGAAGTCAAGGATCTCCCGCAGGAATGGAACCGTCTCTATAAAGAGTATCTCGGTGTCGATGTGCCGAGCGACGCAAAAGGGGTCTTACAAGACGTCCATTGGTCAGGTGGCTCGTTCGGTTATTTCCCAAGTTACGCCCTCGGTCTTGTCTATGCGGCACAGCTGAACGAAGCACTTCGTCGTGACGTCGACAACGTCGATGGTCTGATCGCAGCGGGTACACTTGCCCCGATCAAAGGCTGGTTGAAAGAAAACATTCACCGTCACGGGAAATCGAAGACACCGGCTGAACTGATCGAAGCAGCAACGGGTCAATCGATCTCGGTTGCACCACTCGTCAACTACTTGACGAAGAAATACACGCGTGTCGTCGAGGCACTCTGATGTTGTGGTTCGCACACCGCGGCGTCAGTGACCGTTTTCCCGAGAACACGCTTGAAGCTATCGCTGCTGCGATCGAAGATAACGTCGATGGGGTCGAATTCGATGTCCATTTCTCAAAGGACGGTGTCGGTGTCATCATTCACGATGAGACCGTCAACCGGACGACGAACGGGAAGGGGCGCGTCATCGACATGACGGTTGCCGAACTGCAGGCGCTGGATGCTGGAGCACGATTCAAAGGGGAACCGATCAAGACGAAGATTCCGACGCTTGACGAAGTCCTCGCAATCCTTGCACCAGTGACCCTGCGGCTCAACATCGAGCTGAAGACGGATACGATCCGCTATGACGGGCTTGAAGCGTATGTCCTTGAACGCTGTGCAGCGCACGGCATCGCGACCGACCGATTGTTATTCAGTTCGTTCAACCATTATTCGGTTGCCTTGATCCGGAAGCTCGACCCAAGCGTTGAGACGGCGATTCTCTATCCGTATCCAATCTATCATCCGGAAGAACAAGCCCTCCGAATTGGTGCGACCGGTATTCATCCCGATTATCGACGGGTGACGGAAGCGGACGTCGCGTTCGCTCACGCGCAAGATGTCACGGTCCGGGTTTATACTCCGAAGACGCTCGAGGATGTCCGGCAGATGCAGCGGATCGGCGTCGACGCCGTCATCGTCAATGATCCAAAAGGGATGCGCGACACACTTGAAGGATGAGGAGGAGGAAGGGATGCGCAAGGAATACGTATTCGTCATCAGTTTGTCGCTCGTCGCTTTATTCGTCGGACTTCAGCTTGGCTTTGCCCGCTTGCCGGAACCAAAACCGAAGAAAGTGACGACGACACCGATGCGTCCTGCGGATTATCAGGCAGGACTTGCGTCAGCGAAACGGGAACTGAAGCAGATTCAGCGCTTCACCTTGAAAAGCACCCTTCCTGCGGATGGAACGACGGTGACCTGGATTTATGAGACCCCATCCGATGAACGAATTGCGGTCGATTGGTATTACGTCGAGAGTTATCCGGAAGAACAAGTCCAGATGACACGAAACGAGACATCCCGGATCATCTCGTATGAACGCTATTTAATCGTCATCCGACCGATTTACGGAACGGTCGTCGATAGTGAACTGGAACAGTTCGCTCTTCGCTTTACAGGTTACTTCACGACACAACAACAGGGGGAAAACGATGTCAGGTAAAATCATTCTCTTGATTGGTGGATCGGGCAGCGGAAAGTCCTCCCTGATCAAACGTCTGCGAACGGAATACGCGCACGTCCGGTTCATCCCGTCGGTGACGACCCGACCGAAACGACCGACGGAGATTGATGGAGCAAGCTATCATTTCGTCGACGTCAAGACGTTCCAACAATTGATCCAAGACGACGGCTTCATCGAATACGCCCACGTCCACCGGGCGTGGTACGGGACACCGCGTCAAGCGTATGTCGATGTCCTCGAACAGGATCAAATCGTCATCAAGGACATTGATCCGAAAGGGGCGGCGAACTTCAAGCGTTTGTTTGGCGATCAGGTGATCACGATTTTCGTCTCGGTCCCACCCGACTTGATGAAGGAACGACTGTTGATGCGCGGGGATACACCGGAGTTTGAAGCGCGACTCGTCGATTACGAGGAAGCGTGGAAAGACCGCGATCATTATGATTATATGATTGAAAACATCGATTTTGAGACAGCGTATGCCGATCTGCTTGAGATCATTGCTGGCTACATTCCACAGGCATGACGAAGAGGACGCAAGATGCGTCCTCTTTTTGATGTCAGAAAGGAGTCTATATGCTACCTTTGCATCCCTTACTCACGCACGTTGTGAGCGAAAGACAGTTATCTGGTCGATCGCGCCAAGCCGTCTGGTCCGTCAAGACGGCAACAGCGCACTACATCGTCAAGGTCGTGACGGATCCGTCTAGTCGTCAATTTGAACGAGAAGCCGCTTTAGCGATTCCAAAACAAGCGGGATTGTCTCATGCCTTACCGCTAGCGACCGGACGGACCGCAACGACCGCTTACGGCATCTATCCGTACCTACCCGGAAAAACCGTTCGAAGCGTGCTCGAGGAGTCACCGGAATTTGCGCCTCAGCTTGGTCAGGAGATAGGGCAAGCGTTGAGACGCATTCATGACGTCACCGCACCGAGCGAAATGATGTCTTGGAGCGAACGTTGCCAGGCGAAACATGACCGCTATCGCGCAGCGATTGACGGGTTGCTTGAGCCAACGTGGATCGAGCGTCTTGATCGATTCATTAGCGAGCGGATTCCGTTACTTCAGACACGTCCAAACCGGTTGCAACATGACGACGTTCATCTCGATAATCTACTTGTCGAGGATGGACATCTCTCCGCTTTCCTTGATTACGGGAACCATGATTACGGCGATCCGTGGCATGATTTCGTCAAATGTGGGCTGTTTCAGGTCGAGAGGAGTCCGGTGTTTGCCCGTAATATGATTGAAGGGTATTTCGAGAACGGAGTACCGTCCGACTTTTTTAGTGTCTACAGTCTCTACATGGCGATGGTCGTCTTCTCGGCTCTCGTCTGGGCAAAGCGGTTCGATTTAGACGGAATAGAAGCGATGCAACGACGTGTCCAGCGGATCATCCGAGATCACGATGGATTCCAGCGTGAGGTGCCGCTTTGGTATAAAGGGTAAAGTCATGACTAAAAAAACAACGGGTTCGTTTCTCTTCAATAAGAGACGAACCCGTTGTTTTTATAGGTGAATCTTTAAATGAAAATGGAGATTACCACTCGAAGCCTTCTTCACTATACTTGCCGTTCGAATTGAAGAATCGTTCTTCTGTTTTACCGTTTACCGTACTCGTATAAATGACGTAGACGTCGAGATGATCATTCTGATCCGCCATCTTCTTAGCGGCTTTCTTAGCATCCGCTTCAGTCGTATATGTCTCTGACTTGCTGGCTTTGCCGTGTTTTTCCTGCCCTTGTTCTTCATAACCTTCTACTGTCCATACTTTTTTTGATGACATCCTTAACTTCCTTTCCTGCCAAAAGCGAGTCCGCTTGGCTGTTACATTATGCTGTGCAAACCAATCCATCGTCAACCGTTGCTGTTCATTCTTTGACGATCTCGTCCAAATGATCGGCATAATAACGGAGTGCCCGGTCAAATGTCTGGATCGATGTGTCTGACGACGTCGTAGCAAGACTCTTCAGCAACCGACCGACCGCCTGATCGGCTTGACCCAGATTGTACTCCGTCATCGCGAGGAAGGCTTGCAGAGCATGGGCGTCCGGAAACTCACGGAGCGCACGATGAAACACGTCTGACGAAACTTCGAACTGACCGATGACACGATATGTACTGCCTAGCCCGATATATGCCTGCAAGCGGTCTTCGCCAGTAAGACCGAGCGCTAGGGCTTGTTCGTAATAGGGAACAGCAGCCTGCTCCTCACCGAGACTATCATGACACCACGCCATCTGATAGAGAACGGTCGGGTCGTTAGGTGCCGTCTCGACATACTGACGAACGACAGCCTTCGCTGCTTCATATTGCCCCGTCTGTCGTAACTGTTGCACCGATTCGAAATCAAACATCGTGTTTCCTCCTCCTGAATTTACTAAAAAACGGATCCGGTCATCCTGACCGGATCCGTTCGATTGAACAGCTTAGATTGTTTTTTCAAGCTTCGTCAAGAGCGTCCGGAACAGTTCGAGTTCCTGATCCGAGAAGTCCTCGAAGACGTCTGCGAGGTAATCCATCTTCATAGATTCGAGTTTTTCATAGAGCTCGATGCCTTTTGGAGTGGCGCGGAGTTCGACGACACGACGATCGAGTTCGCTTCGCTCGCGCGAGATCAACTCTTTTTTCGTCAATTCGTCTGCTAACGCCGTGATCATGCTCGCTGAGAATTGGAACTCTTGCGAGAGGGCAGAGGCGATTTGCGGACTGTTCGCACAAAGTGATTTTAAGATGAAAAACTCGTTACGCGTCAAGTACGTCGTGAACATGCTGCGCACGTCCTTTTTGATTGCGCGGTAGTTCATCCGTAATCCTTTTTCCGTATCAACGATCAATCGATCGCGTTGTGCTACTTCTAGTGTAGTTGCCATGTATCGTTCACTCTTTCTATACCGTAGTTTCTTTCACTCGTGATTTAGTATAGTGAAAAATTTTAGTTTAATCAATATTTTTCTCTTGAATCATCTGATTCGGCAACACGGGCGACTTGAGCGACGATCTCTTCGACGTTGCGCAGTTCTGGATAGAAGCGGCGGAAGAAGTAGTCGATCCGGTGTGTATCTTCGCCAGCGATCGTTAGCGCCATGCAGATATAGGCGATGCCGATTCCTTGACGAGGCAGGAACGGATTCGGCATGACATTCGCACAGCGTAAGGCGAGCGGACTGTGCGTCGTCACGGCTTCAATCAACTCGCCGTACGTCCGGATATCGACATAATGGAACATCCGAATCAGTTCGTTGATTAACTGTTGATCGGAATCGAGCATCATTTGCGATGTAACGAGTCGTTTATCGAGCTCGTTGATGACCGGGAGTGATCGATGAAGTAGTTCAAGTTATCTGCCGTGATCCGGACTTGATGCGGATCAGATAAGATTTGTTGGACGGTCTCGTCTTCGAATTGTTTCAACTGTTTCTTGATGTTGACGAACTCCTGATCGGCGATCTCGAGTAATCCTGCGACTCGACTGAAGCTGCGCCGGACTTCTGCTGGGACACTGTTCGGATTTTTATATCCGAGATCATGTTCGATCTCCGCCCACGCATGTTGCAGAATCGACCGAATCTGGATTTCAGCCGTGTAATCCTTGAAGCGACCATACTCGCTCAGGGCAAGCCGCTGATCGCTGAGCGATGCGACGAAGTGGACCGAAAGATAACCGAATTCCGTCGTATCGAGCAATGTCGACTTATCGACCGATTGATCGCGGTCGATCGCAAACTCATTCTCGATGATTCGTGCCGCTTCCCGGACGTCATCATGGAAATAAGTGACGATCCGGATCCCGGTCAAGTCGTGGACGTCCTTAAGTGAACGGTATTTGTTCGGCTGCCGTAAGACTTTTTGGTATAGACTCTCGGAGTCCTTCGTCCGGGCGACGATCGAGTGATATTTAATGCCTGCCGCGTCCAAGAGCTCGGACAAGAGCATCTTCAACTTGTCGGCGTAGGCATCATATTCTTCCTTATCGTTGACATATTCGAGCATCATCGTATTTAAATCTTGTGATTGCACCGTTTCGCACCTTCCTCATCCTGTAGTCATCTAGCCATATTGTAGCACTCTGCTTCGTTAAACGCACAGCAAGACCCTGTTTGAAGCAGTACGATTCGTGGGAAAAAGACAAGTAGTACGTGTCCGGGAGGAGATTAATCATGGAAATAGTGGATGCCCGTGCTTTACCCGCCGATCATATGGATGTCTTACATGTCACCCCATCGTCGATCTATTTTCGACGTCGTCTTGATGACGCCCGTTACCACATCAGCCGGTATGATCTTGAAGATCAGGAACAGGTCGATCTAACGCCAGAAGCCTTGACGGATCACGGACCAACCCGACCGTTCGTCCGGCAAGGCAAGGTCTATTGCTTAAATGAACATACGCAAGAACAGGGTGGGGAGACGGAAGTGCTCGTCATCGATCTCTTGTCCGGTAAACGGGAGCAGATTGCGTCGTTTTATGTCGAAGGGGATTTGACACTCTACTGGGTGCTCAATGAGAACTATCTCGTATTCTTGCAGACGACGGATACGACGTCCGCGTTTTTGTATGACGTTAAGGATGAATCGCGGCAGACGATTCGCGATCCACGGCTCTACGGGATGACGGAGAATTACCGGGAACTCTATTTCTTTCTCGTCACGCTCGAAGAGAAGGAGTACATCGTCTGTAACGCTCGGCTCGATGAGTTCTCGTTCTATGACGCCCTTGAAAGTAGCGTCATCTCACCAGAAGATCCGATTGACCACTCGGAAAGCCTCTTGATTGCCCCACTGCCGACCTTGATCGAGGAGATCGAACGCGGCGTTGAACATTTATCGTTCGCAACCTTGTTGAAGTTAGAAGGGGAAGGGGATACCGTCCAGTATCTCGGGGAACAAGAAGGGCATCTCATTTTCAGTGCCTATACCGATCGGTTGAACGAAGAAATCTTTTACCGGATTGATACGGAAGCGAGTGTCGAAGAGATTGCCCGGATTCAGTGGAGTGACTATGAACCGCTCGACTTCACATACGATGACGTTGAGTCGACGATCTTCATCGTCAATGACCGGTCCGAGCACCATCATGAAGTGATCAACTTACGCAACGGTGCCCGATTCCTCGATAAGGAACCGTTCGAACGTGTCTTACGTGGACGCTTCTATTTACACGAAGCGATCGGAGACGACGCGGAACCGATGGTCACGGTCTATGATGCAGAACACAATGAACGCTATCGGTTCGAGGATGCCTATTATGTCACCGTATCCGGGGAACTCGTCATCTTATCGGTCCATCAACTTTAAAAAAGGGCGGTTGTTCTTTTCATGAGAGCAACCGTTTATCATCTAAAATGAAATTATTTCAATTACCGAAATTGTAACAAAAAATAAAAACCAGCTGAGAGTAAACCTCAGACTGGCTAGAAATGCTACACTTATTCTGCGTCAGTTGTACGTGTGTAGACGTCAACTTGGATGTTTCCAGCAGTTGCACGCGAGTAAGGGCAGACCGTATGCGCGACTTTCGCAAGTTCAGCCGCAGCTTCTTCTGAGATCCCGCGGACGAGAACATCGAGTTCGACTGAAAGCATGAATCCGTCAGCTGCTTCGTTTAACGTAACGTGTGCTGTGACTTCACTGCCGTCGTGTTTGATGCCTTGTTTACGAGCAACGAGATTCAATGCAGAGTCGAAACATGCAGAGTATCCTGCAGCAAAGAGTTGCTCTGGGTTCGTTGCTTGTTTTTTCGATCCTGGTACCGGCATTGCGAGAGCGACGTCAAGAATTCCGTCCTCCGATACGACGCGTCCGTCGCGACCTCCGACAGCTGTTGCAGATGATGTGAACATTGGTTTCATGTGTGTAACTCCCTTTCGTTGTTAGATTCAAATAAGTAGCTTACAATTAGATTGTATACAATTTAAATCGAAATGCAACTCGTTTGCTCACGATTGGAGGAATTTTTATGAACCCGTTAGCGTTAGATGAACAACTTTGTTTTCCGTTTTATGCGATTTCGCGTGAAATCACGCGTCGCTATCGTCCGTTACTTGAACCACTCGGTCTGACGTATCCGCAATATCTCGTCATGCTCGTCGTCTGGGAAGAGGAGGGACAATCACTCAAAGCCATCGGTGAACGGCTCCATCTTGACTCAGGGACGTTAACGCCGTTGCTGAAGAAACTCGAAGCGGCAGATCTGTTGCGACGCGTCCGTAAGCCGGAAGACGAACGGCACATCCAAATCTTTTTGACGGATGCCGGTCGTGCGTTACGGAAACAAGCAGAGACCGTTCCGCTTGATCTCGTCCGGACACTCGACGTCGACGAAGAAGACTTACGCGTCGTTAAAGCGGCACTGAATCGTCTCGTCATGAAAATGAGCGACCCGGATTAACCGGATCGCTCATTGTCTTATTTACGGCGGAAGCCTTCTTCTTCGAGATAGTTTGCTGCTTCCTTGTACGAGTTGAACGCACCGTCGAGGAGATCGCCAGCGTAGACGAGCCACGTGTCGATATCTTCATTGAGTAACGTCAATTCGAACTGGTTATCGTTGACCCATGTTTCTTCGAGTGTTTCGACCGATTGGACCGTCGAGAGTGCTTTGATTGCATCTTCTAATAAGAGAATTAAAGCAGGCTCTGAGAATTCACGGATGTTGACGAATCCTTTTTCGTCCGTTTCATAACCTGGTAGACCAGCGGCATAGACGAAGCCGTTTCCGTTCGGATGCAAATGATAGACGAGATTCTTCTTCTCATATTGGCTATCCGGGAATTGGAAATTGACGCGCTTCAGCGAGACATCTTTTCGGACGAGCTGTGGGAAGGTCTCGATAATTCGTAGTTTTTCTTCAAAAGTTAACATGGTTCCTCCTTGGTGTTACAGTTCTTCACTTCTATATATGCGATGAAATCGAACAAAATGTCAACCGTTGCAATGAAACCTGGCAGCGATTTTAACCGTAAATGGAAACGAAAGGAAGTGTTTTTTGATGTCTACTGTACAATGGCATGCATTGCCAGAACGATCGATTCGAGCAGAACGACTCGGATTGTTGCCGTTACACGGCTTGATCGCCGTCATTTTGATCGGAACGACGATTACCCAAGTCATGTGGCTCGACCTGACACCCTGGTGGATGGGCATCGTCGGTCTGCTTTGGCTGATCTATTTCATTCCCCGTATCGTCTACATACCCGTTCTTCGCTTGAAGTATATGCGTTATCGCATCGATGAGGAATTTCTCGTCGTCCGCAACGGCATCTTCTTCCGTCGCGAAGTCACCGTGCCGCTCGTCAAGGTGCAATTGATCGATAGCCAAACGGGACCGATCCTGCGTCGTTATGACTTAATCACATTTGATATTCGGACAGCATCAGGATTCGTCACGTTAACTCGTCTCGACCGCGCGCAAGGGAACGAACTGCGAACACAAGTCGAACGATTCGCGAAACTCGAGGAACGGGAGGAGGAATCGTTATGACGCGGCGCGTCCATCCGCTGTTCATCGTGATGTCGAGCATCTCGATCATCCGCTCGCTCCTGATTCCATTTGCTGCCTTGATTTTAAATGCGATTCGTAAAGGGGAAATCAACACCTATACGTGGATCGGTATCAGTGTCGGGATTGTGTTCGTCCTCTTATACGGGATCGCCTCCTGGTATTTCTATACGTTCACAATCGATGCCGAGACAATCCGGGTCCGCAAAGGGATTTTCCAAAAAAAGTGAACGGACGACGCAACGTAAACGGATCGAGTCGATCGGCATCCAGCAAAATGTCATCGAACGACTGCTTCGTCTTGCGACATTGACCGTCGAGACGTCGTCCGAGAGCGGAACCCCGGAAGTCGAACTAAAGGGAATCCGGCTCGATTTTGCGAAAGAACTGAAGTCGTCGATTAAAAACGAGGAACAGCTCGTCGTCGAAGAACAACAGGCGGAAGTCGCCTATACGATCCCGGTCCGCGATTTGGCATTAGCCGGTGCCTTGTCAGGACGCGTCGGACTTGCGCTCGTCGGGATCGGAACCGCTTATCAGTTCATCGATCAGTTCATTGAACGTTATGTCGATCGACTGTTCTCGGAGCTCGCTCATTTATCGTTGTTCGTCTTGACGGGACTTGGTGTCCTCGTCTTACTCGTCATCTACGTCGGCTCGATTATCGTCTATATCTTGAAATACGGTTCCTACCGTGCCGTCTTGCAAAACAATCGCTTATTGATCGGGTACGGAATGTTGAACCGGACCGAGGTTGCGTTTCATGCCGATAAGATTCAAGCCCTCGTCATTCAAGAAAGCTGGATTCAGCGTTTGATCGGACGAGCGAGCCTGTCCTTGCACATCATCTCGGCGACTGGAGAGAAGGAGCGACTGCTGCTCCATCCGTTCATCCGAACGAACGAGATTGATGCGTTCCTGGCGACGTATCTGCCGCGCTTTCGTCAGTTCCACCCGCAGCACGATGTTGCACCGATCGGCTTCCGCTACCGGGTTCGTTGGCCGTTACTCGGTTATGCACTGTTGTTTACGGCACTAAGCAGTGTCGTCATCATCGTTCTTGATTCTTCCTGGCGCTTCTTGATCTTGCTTCTATTTATCTGGTTACTGTTCTATTATTTGGCTGTGCAGAGCGGCTACCGGAAGACACGGTTTGGAACGGGACACGATCTCTTGATGTTACGCAAACAATGGGTTCAAAAAGAGACCGTCTATACGCCACGACTGAAGATCGAGGAATTGACCTGGTCCGTTTCGCGCTGGCTCGAAGCAAAGGAGATTGCCCGGATTGAGATTCAACTGCGAGGCAATACTGCGTTTAACGCGCTCTATTTTGAACGAACGGATATCGATGCCTTACAGCGCTGGTATAAACAATCGTTCCTTTCGACCCCGTTAGCAGGGGAAGTGAAAACCGACGACGAATAAGGAAAGACTCACTGTCGGAAAGGAAGCGAAGCACATGCGCAAATGGGGAATCGGCATCGTGTTGCTCGTCACGTGTCTGCTACTGTTCATCATCTATGATGGATACCGGATGCAAGAAACATTGATTGGTCAGTCGGATGCTTCTCCGATTCTGAAAACGACGAGAACGGACGGACAAGTGACGAAAGACGAGACATGGTTCAAACAAACGAGCGAAACACAGCAATGGTCGAAGGACGGAATCGTCCGCTTCGGGCGTTATCTACCGGTTGACGATAGCAAACAGACAGTCCTCCTCGTACCGGACGAAATCGGATTTTCGCAAACCGGTGTTTATGCGCTTGCCCGCTATTACCATGATGCTGATTTTAACGTCCTCTTGATTGAACGGCGTGGACAGGAACGAACCGGCGGCGTCCGGAACTACGGTTGGCTCGATCGACTGGATGTCTTGGAATGGACGAAGCGCCTGCTTGCTGAAAACGGAGACGATACACGGATCGTCTATCACGGACTTGGTGTTGGCGGGGCAACCGTCTTACTCGCTTCTGGCGAGACCGTACCGACACAAGTCCGGGCAATCGTTGCCGAAGGGGCTTACGCCCGACTCGACGACTGGTTCAGTCTACTCGCGGACGAACAGATTCGTTACCCGGCACTGCCGTCTCTGACGGTTGCGAGCATGTGGAACAAAGGCGAGCAGGATTTCTTTTATGGTGACGTCTCGGTGACGCGCCAAGCAACGAAGAGTCGTGTTCCGACGATGTTCATCCACGGAATGAAGGACGACCTCGTTCCGGTCCGGATGATGTATGAACTGTATCAAGCAAAAACGGGATTAAAACAATTGTATCCGGTTCGTGATGCCGGTCATGACGAGACGTATACGATGGACCCGGATAACTACGAAAAACGATTACGCTTATTCCTGCAACCGTACTTGCGGGAGATTTGACACTCCCACGGCTAAAGCCGCAAGCCCACACCGTTGGTGAGGGTGGGATTCTCAAGTGCTTGGCGGACTCAATCCATTTCTGCTTCGTCCGAGCCTTGAGGTAGGGGTGTGCCATCACCCCTCCTGAGACAGACCGTATAGGTTCTCAGGCTGATGGACTGTTACCATCCATCACAGGTGCGTATCGAATGTTCATCGCACCGACGGCGTCCCGATGTCCTTTAAACCCACAGGCACACGTGTAGACCCTATCCCTCACCTTGTTCCTGACGGAACAGGATGGGCAGGTCTGACTCGTGTAGGCGGGGTTCACATACTCAACCTTGATGCCCGACAAGGCAGCTTTGTATTCGATGAAGGACGCGAGACGATAGAACGACCATGAGTGGAGGTTCTGGTTGTTTTTACGGCTTGTTCTTGCCGTCTGTCGGATGTTCGCCAAGAGTTCGAGGCGAATGACAGAGATTTTCTTCTGTCTTGCAAAATCGACGATGGCTCGGCTGACCTTGTGGTCCTTGTCCCGCATCCACCGCTGTTCCTTCTGATTGCGTCGTTTGATAGCCTTCGGCTTCTTCTTTTTGCCGAGTGCCTTCCGTTCCGCACGGAACTTGCGTTTCATATACTTGTTCTTACGACCGTTCCCGAAGAAACGGGTCGTGTCGTCATCGGTGACGGCGACCGCCGGCACTTTCAGTCCGAGGTCAACCCCCATCACCCGCATCCCCGTCCGAGGGACGGTCGGGACATGGACGGAAATCTGAGCGATCCACTTCCTTCCCTTCTTCGTGACCCTGAGCGTACCGAGTTTGTTGGCAAGGAGTCGGGTATTCCGATTGTCCTTGTCAACCATGGCAGCACGGAATCGCATCTTCACGGACTTCCCGTCCATCCAAACGGGGAAGGAGATGCTCTCGAAGTCGAAGGAATAGTTCTGATTGTTCCAGACGCAGACCGGCTTTTTGAGGACAGGGATGCGTTTGAAATCCTCTTTCCTCGCCTTCTTGTAGATACCGACGGCATCTCCTGCGAGTTGGTTCTTCACGGCGCTCGGAAGGGGGGTGTCGATGTCCTTGCTCGACCACCTCTTCCCGTCCTCGGAGGCGACCATATTCGCCACGACTCGGTTGGCGGTCTGGATATAGGTCTTGCCCATCCTTTTTAGGATGGCATCCTGACGACGCGTGGCATAGATTCGAACTTCTACCGTGACGACTTGACTCATCTTTGACACCTCCTTCATCCTAATAATCAACTCCATTATAGATTTACTATAAATGCATTTCATCAGGAAGAACAGTCGGGGACATGCGGTATCTGAAGACACCCCGTCCCCGAACTCGCTATCATCCCATCCCTAAAGGAGTGGGCTTTCTCGCTCGTACATTCTGTAAAGAAGGGAAGACTGATGCATGCAGACGACACAATCATCCTACTACTGGGTCGGATCCGACGAACCATTCGTCGACACGAAGCAGATCGACCAGATTGGTCGGATAACGCTCGGGCGATTCGGAGGCTGTTCAAGAAGCGGTCAGTATAAAAACGAAGACGGGGTTGCCATCTTGATCGGCGACGATTGGGAGATGACTGTCGTCTTAGACGCTCATAAGACAGCGGATAGTGCGGCACTTGTCTTACAGCAGTTGTCACAACACGAGTCGCGCATTCGGACTGATCTGGATGCACCACTTACGGAAGCATTCCGACGGATCGAGACGACCGTGCTCGATCTGTTTCAAGATCCGGACTTTTTAGCGACGTGTGCGACGTTGCAAGGCGAGACGGCTTGCCTGATTGCGGTCCGAAAAGGAGGGTTCATCTGGTGGTTCTCGGTCGGTGACGTCGTCTTGTATTTGTTTCACCCAGATTTGATGAGGATGGAACAAGCTGCTTTGAACCAGCGTCAGTTCTATGAATGGATTGGACGCGCGAACACGTTTGCGTTGCCGGTGCCGAGTTATACACGAGGTGTCCGCGAATTGCGCCAAGGCGAGAATCAGTTGTTCGTGACGACGGATGGTTTGCTTGAGTGCCCGGGAACCCCATATGCTGACGCGGTGCAGATCGAGGAAACTTTACGATCAGGTGGTGTCAAAGAACTTCTCTCGACGATCGAGGCACATGGCGTTCGTGACAGCACGACGGTCGTTACGTGGACCGTCACGATTGAGGAACGCGTCACCCAACCTAGTGATACATGAAATAACCCGCGCTCCTGCTTGAGCGCGGGTTATTGTTATTCTGTTTCAGGCGTTTGTTCCTGTTGCTGATCGAGTTCGACCGGTTCTTGGTCCACGGGTGGCTTCGCTTCAGCCAACGGGAAGGCGATGCCCGCACTTGTCAGCAAGGTGATCAAGGCGGCGCTCGTCAATGTTTGACGCATGGTCCGACACGTCCTTTCTGTCTGATTCCGACACTATATTTTAATAATTCTGAACATTCTTCATCGTTTCGTCAAGCAATCTTTTACTTCCACTACGTATTTTTCCCGAAAACCCAGTATACTTAAACATGAAAAAGGGGGAAATCGATTGAAATTAACGAAAGCCAACACACGTCTATTAGAAACCGTTTTACCACGCTTGAACCTGAATGTCGCAGAACCGGACCGGACGGAGATCGAAGACCGTCTGCGGGCAGATATCTATGAAGCCCAGCGGAAACAGCGTCCATTCGAAGAGATTCACGGTCTATCGGTCGAAGCACGCCTCGATCAGATGATCGCTGAATTACCACAACGACACCGGATGGAAACACAAAAACGCTGGACGCGAAACTATGTCTCGTCGATCCTGATGTTCATTTTCATCGAAGGGATCGATGGATTGTTCCAATTCGCTTTGATTGACTACTTATTCTTCTCGATCATCGCTCTATTCTTGATCGACGCGATGTCACAAGTCATCACGGCACCGAAGCTTAAACAAGTCAAACCGCGGGTGTGGATTCAATTCGTCATCAGCTTCATTTTGTTTTCAACCTACAAGGCACTGCTCGTGACGGTCTTCCCGGCACCGGACGTCTTGATTCAAGTCAGCGGAACGCCGTCTTATATCATCGGCATCGCGGGACTCGTTGGTCTCTACATCTACTGGTCAAAGAATCCGTTACGAAAGCGCGGCGCATAATTCGCGAGAGGAGAGGATTGCGTGGAGTTCACACATTGGAAACGACGGCTGCAAGATCATTTCGAACGAATGGGCTTTTCCCTACTGACAGAACGATTAGCATCGCAAGATATGGTCAAGCTCGAAGCGACACATGGTGCCTTCCTGTTCTTTCCGGTGACGATCCATCTGTATGAGCGGTCCGGCTGGAAGATGGTCGCCTTCGAAGCAGAGACGGAGGAGGAGCCACAACTCGTCGAGCAGCAGATTGCGTCGTTGTTCCAACTCTTGATGGTGACCTTTCAGGAAGAAGAGCGCGAGTTCCTGCTCGGATTTCATGCGAATACCGGTCGTTACCTGACGGACCGTAATGCACCCGTCGGACGGCTGTCCGTCTGATCGAAGAGTGCTGGTATGACGGTGACGTCCTGCGAGTCGACACATTCGATCCGTTTCCGGGACTGTTCGTCGCACCACCTTTTGCCCATCAAAGTTATGCCTTCATGCCGGAAGAACGGACGTGGCGCTTATCCGTCGGGCGTACTGGACGTCCGGCGAACGATTATCGTTTCGACGGAACGATTTTGTCCCCACACCGCTTACCGGAATCGGAATTATTCACCGTGACACCAAAGACGGTATCGTTAGAAGACGATAACGCGATCCGGACCTTACTGGAAACGGAACGACAGACGATTGCTAAGTTCCATGATCGCGCCATGGCGACGATTCGGGCGTACGACCCATCATTTGGTTTTGCTTGGCGCGGCACACAGACATTTTTCCATGGTGTCCCGGTCAATCCATTCGCACAGCGCTTGTGGCTCGAGAACGGCGTGACGCGATACCGGATTCTACAACAAGGATCGACGCGATTGCTTGCTTCTGGTGAGACCTGTGACGCTGTCATCGAGATGCTCGACGATGCCGTCAGCAGCGAAGAACCGGATGGTCAATCCGTCAGTCCGATTGGTCAACTGATCCTTGGGATTTGGCAACAGATCGAGTCGGACGAAGCGACGTATATCACGAACGTCGACTGCCTTGGCATCTCGCGTACACAAGCCGATAACCGCATTCGTCACGCGCTAGCGCGGCAAGAGACGATTGAGTGGGTGCACCGGGCACCGAACGAAGATGATATTTGTCGCTTTGCCGGTCTGACGTTGACCTTCCCGCATCGTCCGCCAGGTGTCGTCACGATTGAACGAACGGAAGCAGAATAAATAAACGACCAGGTATGTCCGCGCTCGAGCAGACGTACCTGGTCGTTTTTAATGTGTTGGTGTCAGTCGATTAAAGACGACGGACAGGCTGTAATAGATCATGGCTGTCAGACCAGCGATCGTAAAAGAAAGTGGCAGATCAAATGCGTCCTTCGTCGTCAGTACGATGAGCAGGCTCGCAATCACGATGCCGTACACTCCGTAACCGAGGACTGTCGGCACATACGCTAATGTCGTCGATGATCGGTTGATGATCATGCCGATGATAAAGTCGAGTAAGAAGCCGGACAGCAGGATGATCGGCAATGCCACTAAGACATAAAACAAAAATGTTGACCCGAATGATTCATACATCGTATCCGATTCCTGATCTCGGAGCGGTGTATAAGATATGTATGCTAGGACGGTGCAAACGAGGGTGGTGGTCAAGATGATGGCAAGTAATCGTTTCAACATCAAGGTTCCTCCTTTATTTTCCTCTTTGAGTATACTAATCTACATCAAAAAACACACCCTACTTGAGGATGTGTCGAGAGCGATCTATAACCCGAGCGACACAATCAGCCGCCGAACGTCCTGATCCGCTTGTTTAGGTGTCAAAATCAACAGTTGATCGTCTACGAGGACACGTGTCTGACCACGTGGCGTCAGGATTTCATCTTCACGAATGATCGCAACGACGAGCACATCTTGGGGCATCTCGATATCCTGTAACGTTCTTCCGGCAATCACACTGTTTGTCGAGACTCTGACCTCGATGATTTCCGCTTGCGGATGGGTGACGGTCATGAATTTCAGGAACGGTTCGACCGTCGTGTCGCGCTGTGTCTCAAGCCCCATCCGCCGGACGATCCACGGCAATGCCGTCCCTTGTAAAAGAGCAGACGTCATAACGGTGAAGAAGACGATATTGAAAAGAAGCGGCGCTTCAGAAAGACCACTTGAAAGCGGATAGGTCGCGAGAATGATCGGAACGGCTCCACGTAGACCAGCTGCTGTGATGACACTCTGTTCTTTGACCGTGTACCGAAACGGAAGTAGCGACAAGACAACGGCAAGTGGACGAGCGAGCAGGATCAACGTCAGGACGATGACGGCTGAGACGAACAAGGTCCGAGGATCGAGCAATTGTTTTGGAAAGACGAGCAATCCGAGCATGATGAACATGCCGATCTCGGCTAAATGCGATAAGCTGCCACTGAATCGTTTGAGCGTCTCGCGGTAGATCATGTCATGATTGTTGATCCAGATCCCGGTCAAATAGACGGCGAGAAATCCGCTGGCGTGCAAAATCGTCGCGAGACCATACGAGAAGAGCGCCCCACTGAACAGAAGTGTCGGATAAAGGGCGGACGATGGCAACTCGATCCGGTTCAGCAGTTGCGTGACGAGATACCCGATCGCAAGACCAACTAGCGTCCCAAGTCCCATCTCGTAGATGAAGGACAGAATACCCGCACCGATCGAGAACGATTCCGGCGCTAACGCAAAGGACGTGAACAAAATCGTCAGGAAGACGGCCATCGGATCATTCGTTCCGGACTCCGCTTCGAGCGTATGTTTGACTTTTGGATCGACCGGTCGTCCACTAAGCAGGGAAAAGACAGCGGCCGCATCGGTCGAGCCAACGAGCGCGCCGATCAATAATGCGACCGGCCAAGAAAAATCAAGTAGTAGATACGCGACGATCGCAATGATCCCCGTCGTCGCAAGGACCCCGACGGTCGCAAGCGACAGAGCGGCAGGGAGGATTTTCCGAAAGTGTGTCCACTTCGTATGCAAGCCACCGTCAAACAGAATCAGGACGAGCGCCATCGTCCCAAAGAGACGGGCTTGCTCGAAATCACCAAAGTTGATGATTCCTGTGACATCTGACCCTGCCACGATCCCGACGACGACGAACAGAATCAACGTCGGTACATTTAACCGGACGGCGAACTTCGTCGTGATGATCGCAATCAGTAGTAACGTTCCTGCGACGAATAAAATCGTCCCTTCTTCCATCCGACCACCTCTTTCGTGATAACATGTTCTCCTTTTAGTATACGTTACTTTTTGAAAATTTCGAAAAATAACGTCAAAACGAGGTGTACAAACGAAAAGAAAAAGGAAAACTAGAAACAGAACTATTTGCGTTCAAAATGGAACACAAGGAGGAAAAGGGATGAACATCTGTATCGTCACGGGTGCCAACTCCGGCATGGGGATGGTCACGATTCAAGAATTATTAGAGCGAGGAGATCGGGTCATCGCTACCGTCCGTTCGCAGAAGAAAGCAACGGCACTCGTACAATTACTGCGGGAACATGGTGTATCGCATACGCATCTGGAAATCGAGATTGTCCAACTCGATCAATTGGACTCCGTTCGTCGCTTTGCGGATCGTCTGTTTGATTTAGTCGGTCGCATCGACCGCTTGATCTTAAACGCTGGAGTCATGGTACCGCCGTATCATGTTACGAAGGACGGCTTCGAATCACAATTTCAAGTCAACTACTTGAGTCATTTCTACTTGATCGAGCGCTTATTGCCGTTACTTGAAAAAGGAAACGATCCGCGCGTCATCTCGATTTCGTCGCTCGCTGGTGAAGGTGGCTTGATTCGGACCGACGTCGAACTCGAAGCCATCGCCCACGTCAAAAAAGAACACTATAGCCCGATGCGTTCTTACCGCGAATCAAAGCTCCTGCAAATGATTCATATGCGTGAACTGGCAGAGAAGCACGGCGACCGGATCACGTTCGTCAGCGTTCACCCGGGGATCGTCAATACGGATCTGTTCTACCGCGGCAAGTACGGTAAAGTGATGAAGACGTTACTCAAACCAGTCGCCCAAGTCGGATACTGGACTGGAAAGCTCTATACGCCGGAATACGGTGCGAAGACAGCACTCTACCTCGCAACAACCGACGAGCCTCTTGACAACGGTGGCTACTATGCGGACTCTGCACCCCGTCTCAGCAATCCGATCGTTGAAGACGACGAGTACCGGGCGCAAGTACGGAATCTGTCGCGTCGTTGGGTCGAACTCGTCTAAATACAAAAAAACGACCGGCTCGTGGGAAGCCGGTCGTTTACCGTTGTGACGACTGGGGGTCAGATCACTCCTAAAGGATACGTTACATTGAAATAAAATTGTGGAATATGAAAAAAATCACAAAATAATGGGCAAACGTGAAATCTTGAAGCAAAAAGGTTTTCTTCACGCTGTACATTCGTTAGGATAGAGAAGAATTTTTTTGTAACAGGAGGAATAACATGATACGACAAGCTACATCAAAAGACGTTCGAAACATCGCAACCCTACTTGAGCAAAAAGCGCTCTCCCTCAAAGCCAGTGGCAGTAGCCAGTGGTCTGCTTATCTGGAGCAAGACATCGAGCAACTCGTCGCGCGAGATTTAGAAGCAGGTCGTTTGTATGTCTTTGAGGATCAGAACGAGCTGCTTGGTTCCGTTGCCCTGCTTCCTTCGCTCGAATGGGATCAATCCTTGTGGGATGATGTAGAAGGTCTGTATATCCATCGAATCGTCGTCAGCGACCGTGCAAAAGGACAGGGTGTCGGTCGAAAACTACTCGAACACGCGATTGCTGTGACAGAGGATGAAGGAGAAATTCTACGACTTGACTGTGTCGCGACGAACGAGTTTCTCAATGCATATTACGTGTCATTCGGATTCGTCTATCAAGGAACACGGGATGGATTCTCGATTTATGAGTACGAACGCATCGAAGCGACTGCCTGAAGCGGTTCAATCAAGACAACGGTCGTTTCGTTTGGTATGGTAATAGAAATAGAACGGTTCAAGGAGTGATCGGATGCGACTAAATATCGGCTTTATCGGCTTTGGCAAAAGTACGACCCGTTACCATTTACCGTACGTGATGATCGAGGACAACTATCACGTCACCTGGATTTACAATCGGAAGGAAAAACCGGAGCTGTTCGCATCCTATCAGGATCGACTGCCGGATGCCCGGTTTACGACGGATCTGTCCGAGATGCTCGCTGACCCAAAACTCGACGTCGTCGTCATCAATACACCACCGGCGACTCATTTTGAGTATGCGTTACAAGCGTTACAGCATCAAAAGCATGTTCTCGTCGAAAAACCGTTCACCGTGACGGAAGAAGAGACAAAGCGGTTATTTGCGGAAGCAGCTGTGCAAGGCGTTAAGATTCTCGCCTATCAAAACCGACGTTACGATAGCGACTTCCAAGTCGTCGCGCAAATCATCCGTTCCGGAAAACTTGGACGACTCGTCGAGGTCGTCTCGCAATTTGATCTATTCCGCCCGGAAGCGGCGTCAGCGGACCCGCGTCACGAAAACGGTGCGCTTTACGGGCTCGGCGTCCATACGCTCGACCAAATCATCGCCTTGTTCGGAAAACCGGACAAGGTCGCTTTTGACGTGCGCAGTGTTCGACTGCCGCACAATCCAGACGACGCATTTGCGATCGATCTCTATTATCCGGAGCTGAAGGTGAGTGTCCGGACGAGTCACGTCGCACTTGCTCCGGCCCCACGCTGGATGTTACACGGAACGAACGGCACGTTCATCAAACAACACGTCGATCGGCAAGAGCTCGATCTGAAAGCGAACTACTTCCCAGGAGAAGAGGGGTTCGGTGAGGATTCAGAAGACGATTATGGTCGTTTGATCTATCATGATGAACACGGTCATCTGCAAGACGTCCGGATTCCGAGTCCTGTTGGTGATTACGGTAAAATGTACCGCGCCTTTTACCGCAGTATCGTCGAAGATGCACCGCTTCCGGTGAAAGAAGAGGATACCTTGTTTGTTGCCCACCTGCTCGAACAAGCTTTTGCGCAACCGTCACCTTATATCTTGACGATCCAAAATTAAATTTTAATTTGATTGCAGGTTGATGACAACTCGACTGTGCCCATAGGCATGGTCGGGTTTTTTTGATATAAAGAATGAGTGCATTCCTGATTTTTCAGATTTTTCTAAAGAAATGTTGATTATTTTTTCAAAAAGTTGGGAATAAGGGAATGTCTCACCAAATCAAAACATAGGGGGTCTATCATGAAACGATTCTTATCCGCATTGCTCGTAGCGGCTGTCATCGTTGGGGTACTCAGCCCTTCGTTGATCGCTGAGGCCGCGACGAAGTTGACCGTGACGACGGATGTCTTGCGCGTCCGCGAAAAACCGTCGACGTCGAGTAAGATTCTCGGTAACGTCTACAAAGGGAATGTCTACACATCAAAGGGAACGTCCGGCAGCTGGTATAAAATCAGCTACAAATCCCGCACAGGCTACATACACAAAAACTACGTCAAATCGTCCTCGTCGAAATACACGTCGACGGGTACGAAGTATACGACGGTCGGCACGCTCAACGTCCGGACGGGAGCTGGAACGAAGTATAAGGTCGTTGCCCAACTGAATAAAGGGGTTGCTGTCGCGACATACGGAACGTCAGGGAGCTGGACACGGATTCTTTATAAGGGAAGCTACCGTTATATCTCGACGCAATATGTATCGAAATCAAAACCATCGACGACGACGAAGAAGCTGAACGTCCCGTACTACAACCAATATTCACTCGGGTATCCATCTGGTTGTGAGTTCGTCTCGTTGAAGATGGCACTTGAATACAAGAAAAAAGCCGTCTCTGCTGCGTCACTCTACAATCAAATGCCGAAAAGCATGAAGAACGCGACGTATAAGAACGGAAAGTATTACTGGGCAGATCCGGAAAAAATGTTCACGGGGAATCCAGCCGGAACGCTCGACTACTACAAGAACTGGGGTATCTACCCGAAAGGAATCCTACCACTCGCGAAAAAATACCGCAGTGGTGCCGTCGATATCTCGAAACAAGGCGTCTCGAAAATTGAGAGTGAGATTCGTAGCGGTAACCCGGTCATCGTCTGGGCAACGGTCGATTTCAAGAATCCATATGGCTACTTCTCTTGGATCAAACCGGACGGTAAAACATTCACAGGTTACCGGAACTATCACGTCATGCTCGTGACAGGTGTCTCAAGTGGTTCGTTCTACGTCTCGGACCCATACCGCGGCAAGTATAGTGTCAGTCGCTCGCAGTTCACATCCGTTTTCAATCGAACGGGACAATATGCGTTATCTGTTCGTTAAACCCTCATCCGGTCGCTCCCACGCGACCGGATTTTTGTCATTTTCAGGCATATCGATACGAAATCTACTGTAAAATGAAGGAGTTCACCTGCTAGGTGTGTAAAAGAATGACAATGTATCTATGAAAGGAAGTGAAGAGATGGAAGATCCACGGATCACGCGTCTCGAGCAGGAGGTCGCGGCGTTACGACAACGAGTGGCTGCTCTTGAAGGACAGCACACTTCACCTATCGCACCTGAACCGAGCGAACCAGAAGTGAGTACGGTCGCTCGCCCAGCCCCGCGTCCTGCCTATACGAAACGAAAACCGGTTGTTCCTCAACCAACGTTCAAGGAAAAGCGCTCCCGCGAAGAATGGGAACAGGTCATCGCGACCGTCTGGTTACCCCGGATAGGAGCGATATTTGCTGCACTCGGGGCTTTGTTCCTCTTCTCCTATGCCTCGGTTGCCGGTCTGATCAGTCCGCCTGTCCGTATCGGAAGTGGGGTGTTGATTGGTCTACTCGTCATCGCCCTCGGAGAATACCAGTATGAAAAGAAACGACGTGAGCTTGGGGTCGGACTCGTCGCGACCGGTACGATCGTCGCTTTGGCGGCACTGTTCGCCGGAATGGCCTTATATCAATTCTATCCACCGTCTTTAGCCTTCTTACTTGAGCTCGTCGTCGTCTTCATCGCGTACGGTTTGATGCTCTGGATGCGATCGCAAGCCTTACTCGTCCTCGTATCCATCACCGGTTTCTTATTACCGTATCTACAATTATCGGACGAGCCGAACTTACCGCTCTTCTTATTGTACGAAGTCGTCTTGTTCGCAGCGATCTTCTTTGCCGTTGACCGACTGAAGGCGAAGAAAGCGTTCGTCTTCGCTTGGGTGATCTTTACGATTGCACTCGCGTTTGGATTGTTGTCGTTGACGCTCTCACGGTACGACGATGGTGTTCCGCAACTCGATGAATGGTCTCTCTTACTTGCGACATTCTTCGGTTACGGCGCAACGTCTTTCGTCGGACGACGGATCCAGTTCGAGAAGAACGCCCCAAGCTGGCTTGCTGGTGTTGTCGTCTTGCTGACGTTACTGATTCTTGATTGGTCGTTCGGGACGCTAATCGCGATTCTGTTTGCTGGCGTTGCCTACGTGCTTGCCGAACGATTAAAGGATTCGGCGCAAAACGGCGTCGGTCACGTTGCCTTACTTGTCGCCGTCCTCTTGATTCCGGCAGATGCCATCAGCTGGACGTATCAACTGCGCTACTTCTTGATTGCCGGGTTGATCGCCGCATTTTGGTTCGTTCCGCGGGCGCGGATGCCACATCAACGGTTGTTTAACGTCGGCTTGTATGTCGTTTTCATCTTTTCTGCCGTCGTTGATTATGAATCCTATCAAAGCTTAGGTCTGTCTTACGCCTTGACGGTGCTCGCTATGGTCATTGCTTCGACAGCATTCGTCTTGCTCCTCGTTCAGACACATCGTGATCCGGTCTGGAAAGGGTCATGGCAACTTGTTCTCGTTTTAGCTGCGATCGGTGTCTTTACGACCTATACGTTGATTATCATGGAGTTACCGTTCTACCGCGGTCTTGAAGAAACGGCGCGTAGTACGACGTTGTCCGCTGCCTATATCGTCCTCGCACTCGTCCTTGTCGCGATCGGTCGGATGCGGACGTCGTCGACGTGGCGATTGTCCGGATTGTTGCTACTGACGATCAGTGCCGTCAAGCTTTTATTGTTCGATTTGTCGTTCCTGAGCTTATTCCAAAAAGCGTTCGTCTTCATTGGCTTCGGGATCGTCACATTCATCATTTCACGGACGTACTTCAAAAAACGAAAAGAACAAGCATAACGAAGAGCTTGAATCGGTTGAAATGAACCGGTTCAAGCTTTTTTAATTGCGCAAAAATTTTTATTGATAACGATTATCATTGTCGTCTATACTATTTAAGGAACTGACTTAATTAGTAACAGGGGGAACCATACATGAAACAAGCATTATTGATGACAGGGGCGCTCGCCGTCGTTTTAGCAGGTTGTAGTGAAGCGAAACAAGCGGAGACACCGGCACCAAAAAAGACGAATTTTGATCAGGTCGTCACGGATTACCGAACGTATGCGATCAACGAAATCGATACGTTCGTCCGCGAGACGGAAAAGTTCACCGATGCCGTACAGGCTGGCAAACTCGAAGAAGCGAAAGCGTTGTACGCGCCAACACGGATGCACTACGAACGTGCAGAACCAATCGCGGAAGTGTTCGGTGACCTCGATCCGAAAATCGATGCGCGAGCAGGCGACGTTAAAGCGTCGGAGTGGGGTGGCTACCACCGGATCGAGCAAGGGTTATTTGAAAAGGGAACGACAAAAGGCTATGAAGCATACGCGAAACAATTGATGAAGGACGTTCACTTACTGCGGGCGAAGGTCGAGACGGTCGAGGTGACACCAGAATTACTCGTCACGGGGGCGACAGATTTACTAAACGAAGTCTCGACGTCAAAAGTAACAGGGGAAGAGGATCGTTATTCGCATACCGATTTATATGACTTCGTAGCAAACGTCGAGGGTGCTGAAAAAATCTACGAATTGTTGAACCCGGCGCTAAAAAAACAAGATGCGGCGTTATCAAAAGAGATCGCTGCTCGCTTCAAGGATGTCCACGCGTTACTCGATGCGAAGAAACAGGGTGACGGCTACGTCCTCTATACGAGTCTTTCGAAACAGGACGTCAAACAAATGAGTGTCGCCATCAATGAACTCGCGGAACCGCTCTCGAAGATGGGCATCGTACTGGAGGGATAAGCATGAAACCAATCCAAGAAGGTGTCACGCGGCGTGACGTCCTGAAGGTCGCAGGCTTGACGAGTCTCGGGGCCGCCCTGTATGCCAGTGGTCTTGAGAAGTTCCTTCCGCGAACATTGACTGTCGAAGCCAGTGATCAAGAGCCGTTCTACGGAACGTATCAAGCGGGAATTCTGACCCCCCCCACAAAATCACGTCCAAGTCGTGGCGTTTGATATCAAGACAGAGCGACGCGATGAGTTGGTCGATTTATTAAAACGCTGGACGCGGTTATGTGCCAGACTTGCTGCTGGTTTACCGTACGGTGATTCCGAATCCAGTTACGTGCCACCGGAAGATACGGGGGAAGCGGATGGTCTATCTGCCGGGCACTTGACGTTTACGTTCGGGTGCGGTCCAAGTCTGTTTGACGGTCGTTTTGGCATCCGTCATAAACGACCGGAGGCGCTCCAACCGTTGCCGACGTTCGACCTCGATCGTTTAGACGAAAAATGGAGTGGAGGCGACCTCGTCGTCCAAGTCTGTGGTGATGATGCGCAAGTCGTCTTCCATGCCATCCGTAACCTCGTCCGTGTCGGGCGTGGAACGGTCGCGATGCGATGGTCCCAAGCTGGTTTCCAGCGCAGCAAAGCAGCAGATGCCTCTGGTGGAACCCCGCGCAATCTATTTGGTTTCAAGGACGGTACGGGAAATCCTGACGTCTCGAAGAAGCAGGTCCGGAAAGAATCGCTCTTTTGTCAGTGGCAAGACGGGACACCGTGGTTGACGAACGGCTCGTTCCTTGTCGTCCGTCGCATTCAGATGCATCTCGAAGTCTGGGACCGGACGATTCTAAAAGAGCAAGAACGGACCTTCGGACGCGAGCGTGCTTCCGGGGCGCCGCTCGGCTCAACAGACGAGTTCGCTTCCGTCACACCAGCGAAACGACAAACTCGTGGCGAAGCTGCCTTACCGGTTGACTCGCATACCGCTGTCGCGCATGGAGACGGGAAGACAGCCATCTTACGCCGTTCCTACTCGTATCAGGACGGCATCGATGAAAAGACGGGTGCCCTTGATGCTGGACTGCTGTTTTTATCATATCAGCGTTCACCGAAACAATTCATCGAGATTCAGCGCCGGCTTGCCGCACAGGATCGCCTGAATGAATACATCACGCACCGTGGTAGTGCCATCTTCGCCTGCTTCGGTGGGATTTCGAAAGGAGGCTATATCGGTGATGCGTTATTTGCGTAATCTTGCCCTTTTACTTGTACTCCTTATGGCCGGTCAACACACGGTGCCTGTCCATGCTGCTTCGACGGATGATCTCTATGTCGCGATCGGACAAGCCTTGTCCGCTGTTGCAAGTGAAGATCTCGCGGCACTGAATCAAGCGATCGATGAACTGAATCAAGCATCCAAAGACTTACCGGAACAGCAAGCGGCAATCATAAAAGCTGTCAAACAGGTCGATGCGAAACGGTCGGCAACGTTTCCGGAAGTCCGCGAGCAACTGACAGCACTCTCTGCTGCCGTCCGGAAGCAGGAAGAAGCAACGAAACCGAAGATGGACCCGATTGCGAAAGCAAAGGTGAAGCAATTGCTTTCGTTGACGAAAGAGATGCGGCAAGTCAAGGCGAGCGATCGTCCGGCAGCGGAGCAACGGTTGTTGACCGCATGGGCGACGCACGAGAGTCTTGTTCGCAACGACAGTGTCGGTCACTATGGCAACATCGAGATGGCACTTGCTTCGATCCGGATCGCGGCGGCGCGTGATTCCGCGGATACGAAGGAATGGAAAGCCGCACTTAATCAGTTCGATACGGCCGTTCAGTCTTTCCTCGACGGAGAGCAAGTCCAGGCGAAGAAAACGGGACTGCAGTCGCTGCTGACGCCACTCGAGGAGGCACAAACCGCACTTGCGGCAAATGATCTGCCACAAGCGAAACAAGCACTCGAATCGTTTCTGAAGACCTGGCCACGTGCGGAAGGCGAGGTCCGGACACGTAATGAAGGGCTCTATTCCCAGCTTGAATCAGATGTACCACTGTTACTTGCCCGCCTGACGCCGGAAACGCGGGAAAAGACGGCACAAGAACTCCAGTCGTTTGAGAATGCTATCGCACAATTACAAACGAAGACGCATTATACGTTCGTCGATGCAATGCTCGTCATGCTGCGGGAAGGTCTCGAAGCGTTACTGATCATCAGTGCGCTCGTTGCTTTCGCTCGCAAAAGCCGTTCCAAACAAGAAGGAAAGGTTTGGGCAGGCGCCGGGCTTGGTCTGATCGCAAGCGGTCTGTTAGCGCTCATCCTCCAGACGGTCTTTCAGGCCTCGTTCGCGGCGACCGGTCGGGAACAAATCGAAGGCTACACAGGAATCGTCGCGGTCGTCGTCATGTTGTTCGTCGGCTATTGGTTGCACTCGAAAAGCGCCGTCGCCAAACGAAAACACTTTTTATCGACGCTTTCGACGACGTCCTTATTCTTCGTCAGTTTCTTAACGATTTTCCGAGAAGGCGCCGAGACGTTACTGTTCTATATCGGAATGGCACCAGCGATGACGAAGACCGCCCTGTTATCCGGAATCGGTCTTGCGATCATCATCATCGGACTCGTCTCGTATGCGGTCATTCAGATCGGCGTTCGTTTACCGATCCACCGCCTGTTCCAAGTCGCCTCGTGGTTGATTTATGTGATGGCGTTTAAGATTCTTGGTACGAGTCTGCATGCGTTGCAGCTGACGAACGTCTTACCGATTCATCCGATCAATGGACTCGGAACTGCCGGGTGGATCGGCTTTTATCCGACGCTCGAGACGCTCATCCCACAAATCGTTCTGATGATTCTGATTGCGTTGTTTACAATCTGGCAAAAGCGGCGTGCGTCTTCAATCCAGACTGCTGCCTAATCCATTTTTCAATTTCAGGTTTCAACTATTATGTTTCGGGTATAATTTCTTATCAGCAGCTTGCTGCATGAAAGAGAGGGATTTTTATGCTTGAAACACGCATCGTACGAAACATGACCGCTGTCGACGCAGAAGTGACGAGCCTCAAATCAAGTGGCTATTCGAATAAACAAATTTACATCTTTGCAAAAGACGAAGAACTCGCGGAACGCATCGCGAATGACACGCAGACGTTACCATACCGCGTGACGAAGAAGTCGTTCTTCGAGACGTTATTATCAGCTGTCCGCAGTAACCGTAATGACCGAATTGCTCAGTTGTCCGAGCTTGGCATGACGAAGGATGTCGCTGAGGATCTAGAAGATGAAGTCCGACACGGGCGGATCGTCATCGTCGGTTCGAAGTCCGATTTACTGAATCCAGCGTTCGCGGCGTCTTACGTAACGGATGAAGCAACCGATTATGGTGCTGGCGTACCAAAACTTGAAGACGAGGAAACGACGACGACGTTACCAGCCGATCAAAACGTCAAGTTAAAAGATGAATGATACATAAGCCTCCTGTTTCTCAGCGTAGAGACAGGAGGCTTTTGTTTAGCCTTCTCATGGAAGGGAATGGGAAAATTGAGAGGAGGAAAGACAATGCAATTCTTATATGTTGGCTATTACGATGCTGAGCGGATGGATGCTTTATCGAAGGAAGAGATCGATGCTTTGATGTCGCGATGTGATGTGTTGATGAACACCTTCAATGAACAAGTCGATGTCCTATCAGACTGGCACCCGGGACTTACGACACAAGCATTTTACTGGCAGGATGGGGTCGTACAGAAGAATGTAGAGCCGGATCGAACGCATGGAGAGCAGATTGGCAGTTTGATTGTCTTTGAAGCACGTGATTTGGATCATGCGATGGAACTGGCTTCCCTTCATCCGACGACTCAAGTCGCAGAAGGGGAATCTTACGGTTGGCGCGCAGAAGTCCGTCCATTATCAGGTACCTCTTGATGTATGGATTATGGACGACATTTACGACTCAAGCCGGACAACGCGACCACGTCATCGCCCTGTTACTTGAAGCTGCGGCTTCTTTAGAGACTCATCCGAGTTGTCTACACTACATCATCAGTAGTTCTGACGAACCGGATGTGCTACATGTCCGTGAAATCTGGACGGATGCCGCTGCACACCTCGCGTCTTTAGAGTTACCGGTGACGCGGCGTTTGATTACGCAAGCGCGTCCGTTGCTCGAGCGTGTTGAACGCGTGCTCGAAGACCACCCGCTCGGTGGCAAAGGACTCATGTAAACCAAAAACCCCTCCTCTAGTCGAGAAGGGGTTACATGCTGTTAGGTTGTCGTCCACTGGATATCGATGACGTCCGACGCTCGCACCATCCGGCGCATACCTGTCGATGTGACGAGTTCAATCGTTCCGCGGTCATGAAAAATCGCTTGGATCGAACCGGATACCGTATCGAGTTGTTTTAATCGGACGTGGACCGTCTGTCCGGTCCGGACTGCACGTTCCATGATGTGTTGTAAGGAGAGGCGATCACGAACAATCGTCTCTTCGCGTGATTGATACAGATGTTCAAGATGAAGGATATGCTGGCGTGAAGTCAGTTGTTTCCACTTGCGATTCGATCGTTTTTTAGATGCGAACATGGCTGACCACCTCCTGAATTGAGTCGTACGCTAGATAGTCGTGCGCTCTGCTTCAGTTATTTCCCTTCACGAACCGTGCTTAAACACGTGCTCCTGATATTTTTTCACGAAACGCTTCGATTGCCGCAATCGCTTCTTGATCGCGCTCGACCTCACCCGGTGCATTCCCTTCAGCAAGAATCGCTGTCTCAAGCGTCGCGCCAAGGAACGATGCGATATGCTCGAACTGCGTGACGAGCGCTTGTCCTTTAACGCGTGGATTGTCTCCTCCGACCGCGATCAAGTGGAATCGTTTCCCCGCCATCCGGCTTTTGAAGTCGAGCTCTTCGTCGCGCAGTGACTCGCTGAATCGATCGATGAATAGTTTCATCTTCGTCGACATCGAGTACCAGTAAATCGGAGTAATGAACAGGATGTCATCGTGAAGAAGCATCTCTTCGACGATCCGGCGATAGTCATCACCGATCGGCAAAAAGCCTCCGTGATGACGGCGGTCTTCGATCGGCTGAATCGAGACGTTCGCCAAATCGACAGCAACATGAGGGATGTCTTTCAATGCTTGTTCCCCGAGCCATTCACTGTTTCCTTTTCGTGAGCTACCAAAAATCGTATACATAACGTGCATCTCCTTTTGAATTCGATTGTTCTATTCTATTCCAAACTGCACTGTCAATACACCGATATGCTCACAATTGGTTTTGAATAAGGGTTTTGCGGAAAAAGACAAGAAGACGAAAAACAAATAGGGGAGGAACAGTCGAATGGAGAGAAGCACGCTCATTGCGCTAGAAAAACACTTATATGCCATCCACCTCGAGATGGATGGACTGGCGCGACTCATTACGAAACAATTGATTCATTTGAGCCAAGTGGCTGCATCCGTCGAACATTTTCGACGGATGAGCTTTGATATCTATAAACATCGGACGTCACTCGAGCAGATCCCGTCACAAGTCTTGTATGAGACGGCACTCGATTACGAAGATTGGCTTGAGGAAGAGTTTGATGAGATTCCTGCTAGCTGGCAACTGGCGACAAAAGAAGAAGAGGCACTCGAGCAACTCTGGTGGTTCGAATTCTCGCGAATTCAAGCGGAGCTCGAAGAATGGCTCAGTCTTTATCTGATTCGCCGGATTCGAGAAGACGTTCGTTATATGCCGCCAGTGATCGAGAAAAATGCCTATGCTTTATCAGAGGATGCCCGCCATGTTTTTTGGCGTCTCTTACAACGTTCCGTCGCGAAGCCTTCATCGAAGATCAAAGCGAACCAATTGTCATGTCGAATGGGCATCGCTGAGATTGCCCGTTGTGCCCGACTCAATCAAGACCGGACGCGTCGTGCCATCGGTGAACTGACGCGTCGTGGTCTGATTGCAATCGAGGAGGATGATGAGAAGCTAAAAATGCGGCTCCGTCTTCAAGTCATCTGATTGAAGGCGATGAACCGTTCAATCATCCGTTCATCCCGACGTGCGGATGGACCGATCCAGATCAGGTGACCGGGACTTTTCGATTCAATGAACTGCGCGTGAGGAATGCTCCGTCGTGCGTGATCCGCATGCTCGAACGGAACAGCACGGTCTGACTTCGAATGGACGATCAAGACGGGACACGTGACGGCTTCAAGCCGTTCTCGTTCGATGTCTTGTGTGATATCAAACAAGACACCTCGCCCAGGACCATTTTGGAGACCAACTTCATACAACAACGATGCATCCGTCTCACTAATATGAGTACGGATTGTTTCGCGTGGTAAAATACTCGTCATCTCGACCATCCGAACCGCTGCTTCTTCAGGAAACTTGCGAATCTTATCCTTCACGTATGTCCAGAGCCCCCACTGGATGAACTGTAAAGGACGTTGTAAGACCGGTTGTATCAGAAGCCGGTGATAGGGAAGCGAGATCCGGTGTGTCATTGCACACGCTAAGACAAGAGCATGAACGCCTGGATCCATTCCAGCAAGCGCGATTGCTGTCGGTCCACCGGCAGAGATGCCGTAAACGGTGTACTGTTTAATCTGTCGGGATGCCAGCCACCCAGCGTAGAACGTTGCAAGTGCCTCCGGACTATCAGCGAGCTGAAGTGGTGTTCTTCCATATCCCGGACGCGATGGCACGATGACTCGATATCCTGCAGCAATTAATTTTTCGACATGGTAGACTTCCCGGTAATCCGACTGCGTACCATGAATCAAAAGAATGACGGGACCACTTCCGCTATCCCGGTAATCAAAGCGCTGACCGTTCCATTCTGCAATATAATGCATCCAAATTCTCCCATCTCTTAATTATTACCATTTTATTGTTAATCTCGAATTTATTTTCATGTATACTGTAAAGTATAACCAAACCATTGTGACTTAGGAAATGAGGATGCGTAGTGTCAAACGAAAAATTAACGAACCGTGACCGCTTACTTGCTGTACGAGAAATCTTCGAACGTCAGTCGGATGAAGACCATACGTTGACGCTTGAGGAATTGAGCATGGAACTCTCGAAACGAGGATTGATCGAGAAGTTATCCCGAAAATCGTTGAAGGATGATATTGCGGCACTTGCCAAATCAGGTTTCGACGTCGTGGCGGAAGAGACGAAGAATGGGCTTGCCATTCCGTATCATCTCGTCAGTCGTCCTTTTGAGCATCATCAGCTCCGATTGCTCGTCGATGCCATCGCCAGTGCGAAGTTCATCTCGGAAAGTGAGACGACGTCGCTCGTTCAGACGATTCAGTCGTTGACGAGTGATAAGATGGCGGAGTCACTCCAACCGGTGCTACATACTGTCAAAAAACCAAAAGGAATGACGTCGCGCTCGATCGATACGATCCAGAAAGCAATTAGCGATGGTTTCATCATCAGTTTCCAGTACCAAGGAAAGTTTAACGAACGGACGCGAAAGTTCGAGTTACGGAAGGATGGCGAGCATTACCTCGTTTCTCCGGCTCATCTGTTGATGGATAACGGGAATTATTATTTGATTGGACGCGATGAGCGGATCAAAGAGATCCGGACGTACCGGGTCGACCGAATTGTCGATTGTAAAGCGTTCGAACCGATGGAAGAACCGGTCCATGTCGAGCCGAGTTACTTAAGTAACATGTTCAATATGTACGGGGGAGAGAACGAACAGTTGACGCTTAAATTCCAGGAGAGTCTGATGCCGACCGTCGTTGACCGGTTCGGAACAGATATCCGTTGCCGTCGCCTCGATGATCTCTGGTTCGAGGTCAAAGTTGATGCGCTCTTTTCAGATGGCTTCATGATGTGGCTGATTCAGTTCGGCAATCAGGCGGAAATCATCGCACCTGTCGAACGTCGGGAGACATTCAAGAATAAGGTGGCAGGTCTTGCGACGATGTACCAAGTCGAAACACCTGCTCTCTAAGAGCTGAAGCAAGGTTCACTTGACCGTGGATCTTGCTTTTTTTAATTGTCGAGCAAAAAACTTTTTGTCGTTTTTTGTCGGATATTCATATTTGAATATTTTAAGCGAATAGTTCCAGTTACTATTAAGGGTATCTGATACTTATGTAGGAGGAACGACATGCAACAGATGGAAAAAAGCCAATCAAACGGGATGCGGAAACTAGCTGCTTTCCTCTTCTTCGTTTGTTTATCCTATACTTCGTGGTACTTATTCTCACTTTTTGTCTTTCATCTCGTGTTTCCAGAAGATGTCGTGACATCCTTAGATATCGTCGTGTTCGGATTTAGTCCGGTCGTCGCTCTTGTTGTCACCATCGGCTCGCTACGCTTGATCGAACGACGCATGAAACCTAAATTCACACCCCTTTTATTCATCGGGTACACGTTCTCGACAAGTGTCTTGATTTATTACGCGGTCGTGAACGAACTTCTGCCCCGACTGTGACTTGCAACTCCCTAACAATTGGCATATGCTACGCTTATAGCTTGCTAGGTAAGGGGGGATACGATGAACGCACAGTATATCCTCGACTGGATGCCGCTCGTGATTCCTGTCGGTGCCATCGTCTTTATTGTCGTCATTGCAAAAAAAGCTTCGAAAATCGATGCTGAAAAGTAAGGAGACTCCAATCAGGGAGTCTTTTTTTATTGGCTTCTGTTGGTACTTTAATCGCGCGATTTCCCTATTGTACAAAAACATAACGCCACCCATTTTTATGGTATAAAGGAACTAGGTGAAAGACCTAATATCAGGAAATCATGGAGGGACAGATGAAACAGAGAACCGTCATGACTTTACTTGCACTCAGTCTATTGCTTACCGTATGTATGATGAAAAAACCGACGTTGACGCCAAAAGCCAGTACCATCAATCTTACTATCGCTGTCGTCGGAACGGCTCCAGTTCTTGCACGATCCCCGGACTTCCATTCGATTGATTTGGAGGAGATTAAAGGAGATTTACGACGCTACGATGCCGTCATGATCATGCCGAAGTACTTACATCAGGCAGCAGGACGCGACTATGCCTCCGTCTATCGGAAAGCGCAGATTCCCTTTTTCTTTATGGGCTCTCAAAAATCCGTCGAACCGTTCCTTGATCCAAGTCTCTCCTATGAGGATAGCATCTCGGTACCGAATCCGACGTTTGCGGCTGGTATGCTCTATGACGATACACAAGAGACGACCTGGTTGTTCGGGGAGGGGATCGAACGACCGAATCGTTCGGAACAACTCCAGATTTATCACTCAATCTTTCAAACGATTGAACAGAGTCGCCTAGTAAAATAACGCTGACATGAAAACAGACCGAAGTACTTGGAAATATACTCACTTCCGAGCGCTTCGGTCTATTCTTCGTCAATCGAGTTGTTTCGTCGGGGCCAAGACGATTTCTCGAATGTTGACATGTTGCGGTTGCTCGAAGGCGAATAAGACAGTGTCCGCGACGACTTGCGGATCGAGTCCACCGTCAATCGACTGTTTCCATTCGTTATAGCCGTCCTTGATCGCGTCACTTGTCGTATGACCGAGCAATTCCGTCTCGACGACACCTGGTGCGATCGTCATGACGCGGACACCGTGAGATGCGACTTCACCTCGGACGTTCTCACTCATCGCATGAACGGCGAATTTCGTGCCGACGTACGCGGCGTGGTCTGCGAACGTCTTTTTACCGGCAATCGAGCTGATGTTGATGATCGTGCCGGTCTTCCGTTTCACCATCGAAGGAAGGACAGCTTGCATCCCGTGTAAGACACCGAGCGCGTTGACGTCAAACATCTCTTCCCATTCTGCCGCGTCTTGTGTCTCGATTTGACCGAGTAACATCCGACCCGCATTGTTGATGATCGCTTCGACCGGTCCGAACGCTTCCGTCGCGTCTGCTAAAGCAGCATCGAGAGCAGCTCGGTCGGTGGCTGCGACTTGGCGGATCAAGACATCGTCTGAAGCAAGGCTCGTAAGACGATCAATCCGGCGTCCGAGCAATAAGACACGGTACCCTTTCTGAATGAATGTTCGCGCAATCGCATGCCCGATTCCTGACGTAGCTCCTGTGATGGCAATGAATCCTGTTTTCATGATATCGTCTCCTTATTGTTTGATATGATAGATTGAAGATAACAGAGGGAAACCAATCCGAGAAGTACGCACTTTTAGGTCAGTCGGTTACCTTTTGGTAAGGGAGGGAACGGTATGCTGTATCTAAATGAGTTCGATGCGACGATGCGTCAGATTCAAGGCAAGTGGAAAGTGATGATCTTGTACGAGCTACATGAAGAAGGTGCGGTCCGTTTTAATACACTGGAGCGTTATATCCAGGACGTCTCACCGAAGACGCTGACACAGCAACTGAAGCAACTCGAACAAGATGGCTTGATTACGCGGACCGTCTACCCGGAAATCCCACCCCGCGTCGAATATGCGTTGAGCGAGAAAGGTGTTTCCTTGATTCCCTTACTCGATGCGATCTGCGACTGGGGTCTTGCGACGACACCACGCAACCAATTGATGCGCATATTATGCGACGAGGAAGCCCCCGCTCCATGAGCAGGGGCTTTTTGTTAACGTTCGATTTGTTCTCGTACTTGACGGCGGAACGTCTGAATGTCGTAGGCCGGTTCACTTGGACTGAACTCAATCCCGTCGATCAGTCGAGCGTTTGGTGACGCATCCGGGAACTCGATCCGTGTCAGCCATTCAAGCGTCGTCTCTTCATGACGTCTTGGGAAGGCTTGCTCGAGTTGAGAGGCAATCTTCAGAAGCGGATGATGACTATGCCGCTTTGGCGCATGCGCCCGTACCTGCTTGGAGTGCTTGACGGTTTGTTCTCTTTCGATTGCTATGACTTTTCGCTTCCGGATGACATAAAGCGTAACTGCAACTAAGATCACGGTCAGAAGCGTCGTTGCGATCCAAATCCAATCCGGTGTTCCTGCCTGGACGGCAGCTTGCTCCACGTCTTGAACACCTTTGATATTCTCTAGCCCCATTGCCCGGTTCGTCATCGTGTCCGCTTCCCGACCAAGTGGTTCCGTCCAAAGGAATAATGAACCGAATGCTTCAAATAGCGGACGAATCGCACTCGTGACGGATCCGACGAGCGCTTCTTTCGTGAGCCGGAAGACGACAGCGATGATCAGCCCCGCGCTGAGGACTAACGCGATCGTCGGGAAGATACGCCGCCATTCTGTCATGTACGTGACGACGAATGGATACGCAATGACGAAGACCAAAATTAAAAATGCGCCAATTGGTGGTGTCACTCCCGGAAACAATACCATCACGACGCCGATGACCATTGCACTCGTAGCGTATCGCCACGGCGAATCGACCGTATCAAGAAATGCGGTCCAGGCGACGAAGACGAGCGCTAAGACGCTAGCTACGGGAGAGAGGAAAAACAAGGACCCCGCTACGAGTAGCTGTAATCCGATGCGAAGCGAACGATGCGGCACGAAGGCAAGTGCCGGAAGAGCGAGCGCGAGATAGAACGGAACCGGTAACAAACTCGCAAGGAATATCCACCAGAGAATCATGCGCTCACTCCTTTCTGCCGGTGACCGAGATGGATCTCCGCCGTCGTCGACGGTACACTACGTTGCAATCGTTTCGTGAAGTACCGGCGTTCGAGCGGTAGATCGTATTCGGAAATCCGAGCAAGGCATTCCATCGTCCGTAGGAATTGATGTTTTCCCGTCCCAGACGGAACATGGTACCACTGCCCGGATCGGTTGACCATCGAAATCCAGAGGCTGTAGGAAGCCCCTTGTTTCTCGAGTTCACGGATGATCGTCGCGGCACGCGATAATAGTTTCTCGAAGTCCGAGCGGAGGGCGAGTCCGTCTGCGGACAAGCCATCGACGATGACGGCATAATCATGGTTACGTTTCCGGTCATATTGATACGAGTACAGTTCATTCGTCTTCGCATAAGCGGACCAGTAGATCGACTTCGCATCTCCGGAGTAGGGGACGACGGAGTGGAAACTCGAGCGATCGGTGAACGGACTCGAGCGATCAATCGTCTCACCGGGAATCATCCGTTCATTCCACTCGACCGACGCTGGTGCAAAGTCAGGGAAGACGTGACCCAGCTCTTGGATATCAAGCGTCACATAGATTGTGATCAAATGAAACGGATCCGAGATCATGACGTCAAACGACTGAATCCGAATCGTTCCCCGGTGAGCGGCAATGACATCGATTGAAAATGGCGCAATCGTCTGTTTGTTGACATATAAGTGTTGACGCCAAAATTGACTACTCGCATCAGGAAGCTTGATCTGATCCCCGAGCAAGCCAGAAATCGTGATGCGACCGAGTGGTAACTTCGTTGGGTTCGATAACTCGAACGGTATCTGGATCGTTTCCTCTCGAAAAGCGCGAACGGTCTCAAGGAGGCGGACGCGAATCCGCTTCGCAACGTATTCGAGATAATACGGCATCACCCAGCCATATAATGTATAGGCGAGTAATAAAGCCGCAATCCAGACAGGACCATAGAGTCCGACGATGACGCCACTTGCACCTGTCATCGTAAGAATGATGAGGTTAAAGCCTTTTGGTATGATCAATTGCATGATTACACCTCAGTCGGAACAGTGAGTGAATCGAGGACTTGCTCGACGAGACGTTCGTTCGATAGCTTCAGCGTCGCTTCGAGCGTCAAGACGAGACGGTGGGCAAGCAATGGCGTCGCCAAGTGCTTGACGTCCTCTGGTGTGACGTACGTCCGCTCCTGCATCCAGGCCCGTGCTTTCGCGGCTTTTAAGAGTGCGAGCGTCGCTCGCGGACTCGGTCCGATCTCAACGTCACGATGGGCGCGGAGTGCGTCACAGACATCGAGTAAGTAGTTTTCGACGCTATCTTCGATCGATACGGCGACGACTTCCTCTTTCCAGTCATTGAGTTGTTCGAGCGGAATCTGTAGTTCGGCTGCTGTTAAGTGCGCTCCACGTAATAATGCTTTTTCCGCTTGACGTGTCAGGGGAGCGAACGATAATTTGAACAAGAAGCGGTCGAGTTGGGCATGCGGTAATGGGAATGTACCGTGTCCATCGAACGGATTTTGTGTCGCGATGACAAGAAAGTGTTGCGGTAATGTATAAGATGTATCCCCGATCGTCACTTGTCCTTCCGCCATTGCCTCGAGCAATGCTGACTGTGTCCGTGGCGTCGTCCGGTTAATTTCATCGACGAGGACGATGTTCGCGAACAGCGGACCAAACCGTTGTTCAAACGATCCTGTCAGCGGATTGAACAGCTCCATCCCAAGTAGATCGGTCGGTAACGTATCCGCTGTACATTGAATACGTGAGAACTTCGCTTCGAGTGTCTGCGCCAGTGCTTTTGCTAATGTCGTCTTACCGGTCCCCGGACGGTCTTCGAGCAAAACGTGGCCCTCTGCGAGCAAGCCCATCAATAAATGATCAATCACATCGTCCTGACCAAGGACAGATTGTTTGAGTGATGTCCGTAACGTTTGAAACATGGATGATTCCCCCTTTAAGATGCATCGTATTTCTAAAGTGTACGAAAATTCAGAAAAAACCGCTAGTGATTTTCCAGGAATCACGCATAAAGAAATACGTCTATCTTTTATACTACCAGTTTCATCCAAAAGTTTCGTGGAATATCAAAAAAATTGAAACAGGATTATGGGGTACCACCAACAGTTTGACATAAAACCCACGCTAAGCAAATTTCGACATAAAATAAGCCTATGATTCCTACGCTAAGAAATCATAGGCTTATTAGTAACTATTATAGTAGTTTTATTATCTGTATAATTCCAGACATATTTCCATTTGATTATTCATGCAATCAATCCAAACATGCTGGTACTTACCATTTTTAGGGTTCCTTTGTGGTAACTCCTCAGTTTTTTCTATTTCACCTGTGTTGCAAATTAATCTAATAGGGCTTCATAAGCTGCACTCTGTATTAGTAACAGGATATGATATGACCAATGCTATATTTACTTTAGTGATCCACTAGCAAACACAAAGAATAAAAAGGCCAAAATAGCAGACTTTGAAGCTGCATGGGTGCAACTGGGTAGACAAGCAATTACTTATATCCAATAGTTAGTTGGTTAAGGTAGGTTCCGTTATTTGTAAATAAGAAAAACAAAAGTCCCAACTGTTATGATATGCTCCCCTCTAAGTAGACAGATTAAAAACAAAAATCTGTCTACTTAGAGGGGAGCTTTTCTATGTCTTATAAACGTTATTCTCTTGAGTTTAAAACTGACGTTTTACTAGCCTATGAAAAGAGAGAGTGCACTGTAAAAGAGCTCTGCACATACTTCAATATTAACGAGGATTCATTAAGTGAGTGGATGAAGCTTTATGAGAAGTACGGTATAGAAGGGTTACAACGTTCGACCACATGGAAGCCATATTCAAAAGCGTTAAAAGAAGCAGCTGTAAATGACTATCTCTCAGGGGAATATTCTCAAAGGGATCTTGTTGAAAAATATGAAATCTCAAGTAGAAGTGTCCTTCAAAGGTGGATCAACCATTATACTAGTCATAGAGAGTTAAAAGATACTTCAAAAGGAAGGACGAGCTCTATGGCTAAAGGAAGGAAGAAAAACAACTTGGGATGAACGCATACAAATTGTACTTGAATGTCTGAAGAACGGAAAAGATTATCAAAAAGCAGCTTCTACTCATCAGGTTTCTTATCAACAGGTCTATCAATGGGTGAAGAAGTACGAAGATGGTGGAGATGAAGCACTGAAGGATAAGCGTGGGCACAAGAAAGAGGAAGATCAACTCACGCCAGAAGATAAAGCGAATCTTAGAATGAAAGCGTTAGAAAGAGAAAATGATCGATTACGTGCAGAGCTTTTATTCATAAAAAAGTTAGAAGAGATCGAAAGGAGGCGAAAATAAGTCAGATCCGATTTGAGGATAAGTATCTTGCGATTCAAGCGCTTCACCAGGAAAAAGGGTTAAGCATTTCCCTGCTTTGTGACATTGCCGGTATTGCACGATCTGCCTACTATAAACGGCTTAATCGTACCCCTTCGTTCAGAGAAAGACTGAACCAGAAAATCACTGAAGAGATCAAAGCGCTCTATCAAAAAGTAGTTGATGAAACTGGCTGGCTTACGCTCTGTCATTCGTGTCAAAAAAAAGCGATATAAACCCTCTGCCCCTCAACATGTGGCAGAGAACGTATTAAACCGTGAACTCACAGCTGAAAAGCCGAATGAGAAATGGGTAACGGATGTGACAGAATTTAAATATGGCCTATCTAAGAAGGCCTATCTCAGTGTGATTCGTGATCTTTATGACGGATCCATTATTAGCTATGTGCTGGGACACTCTAATAATAATCAACTGGTATTTAAAACGCTTGACCAGGCAATCGTACGATTGCATCAAGAACACCCACTGATTCATAGTGATCGTGGATTCCAATACACCTCTAAGGCGTTCAAGCGTAAATTAGAGGCGGCAGGAATGACTCAAAGTATGTCACGGGTTGGTCGCTGTATTGATAATGGACCAATGGAATCTTTTTTCGGCACGTTAAAATGTGAAAAGTATTATTTACATAAGTATCAGACCTTTGAAGAACTTAACATTGCCATAAATGAGTACATCTATTTTTATAATCACGAAAGATACCAAAAACGATTAAACGGCCTCAGCCCTAAAGAATATAGAGCGAAAGCCGCTTAAATCACTTTTATTATTTCCACTGTCTACTTGACGGGGGGGCAGTTCAGATTATTTTTTAATAATTTATTAAACTCAAAAGGGCACTGAAAGTTTCGTTCTCCACCATGATATAGATTCCTAAACCAATAAAGACAATGGGTATAATCCATCTACCGTAATTCTCTAAGGTTTCAGAGACATGTTTAAAAGCTGCCAAACGATATCCAATAAAACACCAAATCGCAACCATAATAAAGAAAGTAATAACCGTTACTGCTAGTTGGTTCATGGTTAAAGTAGAGAAGAAAGGAACATATATTCCAATGTTATCTCCGCCATTAGCAAATGTTATAAATGCTACACTTAAAAAGACACTATTATACTTTCCAGAATTTAAACTTGAAAGAATTGCATTTTCATCCTCATCTTCTCCCTTTATAAACAACATAATCCCTAAATAGATTGGGATTAGTCCAAGTAATCCTACCCATTTCTCTGGAATTAACATAACTCCAAAAGTTCCTAAGAGACTAACTACTACTAACAAGGTAAAACCTAGATATTGTCCAATAATTATATCCTTAGGGGATATATGCTTATTCTCTGTCTGGTTACCTTTTAAACCTTCACTCGTTTTCACCTGTGCTTTTGCCTGTGAAAATAGCAGCATCAAAACAAAAATATCATCAATATTGGTAACTATAAATGCCCCTATTGCAGAAATAACGTTCAAAATTAAAGTCAATTACATCAACTCACTAACTGATTTTTTATTATATTTAGAAGTTATACTAATAATGAGTCCTTTTTAAAAAAGGAATTTCCATCTGTCTGGAAGAGCCCTTTTTAGCACTTTTTCCTTTATTCTTTCACTCTCATTAGTCGCAAACCATTTAGAGCTACTAGAAGGGTTGCGCCCATATCGGAAAGAATGGCAATCCAGAGCGTTAACCAACCTGGGATAACCAATAGTAAGGCAATAAATTTAATAGCAATTGCAAAAGTAATGTTAGCTTTGATGATATTAAGAGTTTTCCGGCTAAGTTTTACAGTGAATGGAAGTTTTCTTAAATCGTCTCCCATTAGAGCGACGTCTGCAGTTTCTAAGGCTGTGTCTGTACCAGCTCCACCCATTGCAATCCCAACTGTTGAGGCCGCCAATGCAGGTGCATCATTGACCCCATCTCCTACCATTGCTACGTTGCCATACTCGGATCTCAACTGTTTAATAAAGTCTAATTTGTCCTGTGGCATTAATTCTGCCTCTATATCAGATACTCCAACCCGCCCTCCGATAGCATTCGCAGTACCTTTGTTATCACCAGTAAGCATAATTGTTTTTTTGATTCCAAGTTGATGTAACTTTTGAAGAATTTCCTTACTTGACTCACGAACTTCATCAGCAACTGCAATAACTGCAAGTATTTCTTTTTCGGTTCCAATAATCATGGCTGTCTTACCTTGATTTTGAAGAGTAGTAACATTTTGCTCTAAGTCTTTATCGAAATCATTAGTCAATAATTCCTTAAAGAGTTTCGGGCTACCGATGTAATAAGTCGTCCCGTTTACGATACCCTTTATACCCTTTCCTGTGATAGAAGAGAAATCCTCTACCTGTACGTCAGAATAAGTAATGTTTTCTTCTTCTGCTTTTTTCATGATGGCTGAAGCAAGAGGATGCTGAGAACGATACTCCAATGCAGTAATAATGGATAGTAATTCTTTTTCATTTATCTGTTTGTTCAACACATTATAATCAGTTACAGCTGGGACCCCTTTTGTTAATGTTCCTGTTTTATCGAATGCAATAGCCTTTAAGGCGCCCATTTCTTCTAAATACACTCCGCCTTTTACAAGGACCCCTTTTTTCGCAGCATTTCCAATCGCTGAAACAATAGAAATAGGAGTCGATATAACCAACGCACAAGGACAACCAACAACAAGAACAGCTAATCCTTGATAAATCCATGTTTCCCAACTGCCATCAAAGAATAATGGAGGGACTATAGCAACTAATGCTGCAATGATCATAATAATCGGTGTGTAATATTTTGCGAATTTATCAACAAATGCTTGCGAAGGAGCACGTTCCCCTTGTGCTTCCTCTACAAGATGAATAATTTTAGAAATTGTTGTATCTTCTACAAGTTTCGTTATTTCTACTTCAAGTAATCCTTCTTCATTTAAGGTACCTGCAAATACTTCATTATCAACCGTTTTCTCGACAGGGACTGATTCACCTGTAATAGCTGCTTGGTTAACGGCAGAGTACCCACTTACAACTACACCATCCATCGCAATCTTTTGACCAGGTTTTACAATCATGATATCCCCAACAGCAATATCATCAACATGAATCATTATTTCTTGTCCATTACGTCTAACAAGTGCCTCTTTAGGAGCGATATCCATTAATGAACGAATCGATTGTCTTGCTCTATCCATAGAGAATCGCTCAAGTGCTTCACTGATTGCAAAGAGAATAACAACAATGGCAACTTCTGCCCATTCTCCAATAATAGCACCACCTATAACAGCCACTGTCATAAGGGTTTTCATATCAAATTCAAAACGTAGTAAGTTTTGCAAACCAACTTTAAAAAGTGATAATCCTCCGATAAACATGGATGCTAAAAACAATAAGGTAGTAACAATGTTCTCTTCTCCATTCACATACGAGGAAAGATAACCAAAGGCAATCAATAAGGAAGCATAAAGTAGAGTACTATGCTTTTTATAAAACGGCACTTTATCTTCTTTCGTATCTTCTTTTACCTCTTGTGATGCTTGGCGAGCAGATTTTTCAGGTGTCACTTTGAGATTCTCAAATGCACCTGCTTTTTCTAGTTCTTCTATCGTTGCATTACCATAAACAGCAATTTTAGATGCACCAAAATTTACTTTTGCATCCTCAACTCCAGATAGCTGTTTTACATTTTTTTCGAATTTACCCGCGCAGTTTGCGCAAGTAAAACCTTGTACACGATAGGCCTTCATTTCTTGTTCAGATGTTATTGCCTTTTGATCAGACATTGACATTCACTTCTTTCTTATGTTCTAGTACAATCATTATTATTTGTCTAATATGTTCATCGTCTAACGAATAAAACGCTAGTTTTCCTTCTTTTCTATATCTTACAATCCCCTGCTTATGAAGGGTCCTTAAATGATGAGAAGCATTTGCCACCGTAATACCAATAATATTTGCTATATCACACACACATAACTCTTCATCTTGACACAAAGCATAGGTAATCTTTGCCCTATTTTCATCCGCAATTGCTTTTAACATTTGGGCAACACTAACAATATCGATTGTTTTTAAATCACCTTGTATTCGATTGACCTTTTCCTCGTCATAACAAAAAATTTCACAAGTATCTTTCTTATTCACATTATCACCCCATTGATATTCAAGTGTTCACTTGAATATAGTATATACCTTTCCTTGGTTAATATTCAAGTGAATATTTGAATGAAAAACATAAAATGATTTTTCTAATAGTAATTCCCGTTAACGAACGTTTAAGGGAAAAAATTACCTATCTATAGTACACATGATTTTTGGCGTTTTCTAATCCCTAAACCCTTCCTGTATTCATCTTCCCTAAAATTGACTTATAATCCGAATTAGGGAACAATTATTCTTGGGGAGGGAATTTAACGGGAAAAGTTTTTGGATATGCTCGTGTTTCTACTCAAGATCAAATTTTAGATCTTCAAATTGATGCTTTAGAAAAAGCAGGCGCAGCTGTTATTTACAAAGAGAAAATAACTGGAACGAGAAAAGAACGTCCAGAATTAGAACAACTCCTAAAGGCTATAAGTAAAGGTGATTCTGTGGTCGTTTATAAGTTGGATCGTATCTCAAGGTCTACAAAACATCTAATTGAATTGGTTGAAACCTTTGAAGAAAAAGAGGTCAATTTTATTTCCATACAGGATAATATTGATACATCAACAGCTATGGGACGTTTTTTCTTCCGAACAATGGCGAGTATTGCTGAACTAGAACGAGATATTATCAGTGAGCGTACAAAATCAGGATTACAATCTGCAAGAATGAGAGGCCGAAATGGGGGGAGACCTTCCAAAGACCCCAAGTTGGTGGAACGTGCTTTAAAACTACATTCATCTAAACAATATAGCATCAAAGAAATTACGGATATGACGGGTGTTAGTAAATCAGTGTTGTATCGAGCTTTAGAAAAAAATTAAACCTTCGGGTTGGATTAGGGGGATTTTCCTGTGTATCTAAGAGCAAGAGAACTACTTACACCTGATCAAAGAAAGGATTTTTTGTTAATCCCGTCTACTTTAAGTAATTGGGAATTAGCGTATTACTATACTCTTACACAAGATGATATTGAGGTAATAAGACGTAGAAGAAGAGATCATAATCGATTGGGATTCGCTATTCAAATTTGTCTTTTTCGTTACCCTGGTTGGTCTCTTTCAGATATCAAGAATGTTCCTGATAAGGTGATAAACTATGTTGCTAATCAGTTACAAGTAGATGCAAGTGAATTTAAGCTATATTCTGAACGAGAGCAAACGAAACATGAACATATGGAGGAAATACGAAAGTATTATGGTTTTTCTAATTTTTCAGCACAGTCATATCGGATTATTTCACAGGCATTACTCCCCCATGCAATTAAAAATTTAAATGCACTGTTCCTAATAAGGATGACTTTAGAAGAAATGCGAAAGCGAAAAATCATTCTGCCTGCTATGACAACGATTGAAAGATTAGTATGGGAAACAAGGCGAAGGGCAGAGGAGAAAGTATATAATTCACTCTATAAACCGTTATCTCCATGGCAAAAACAACAATTGGAGAAATTAATTGATACCCCTTCCGATAAATCCAAAACTAAGCTTGGATGGCTAAGGGAAATACCAGGTCAGTCATCACCAGATGCTTTTTTAAAAGTAATTGAGAGATTAGAATATGTTCGTTTATTAAATCTTTCAACAGAGTCCGAAAATATTCACTCGAATAGGCTGCTTCAGCTTGCTAGGCGCCCGATATGACCCTCATTCCTTTCGGAGGTTTAATGAGAATAAAAGGTACGCTATTCTTGTAGCTCACCTTTTAACTCTTAGTCAAGATCTAATCGATCAAGCTATCGAAATTCATGACTGCCAAATTATGATCTTACAGTCAAAGGGTAGAAAAGCACAAGAAGAACTGCAAAAGCAAAATGGAAAATCTATCAATGAAAAAGTACTGCACTTTGCGGATATTGGTGAAGCTTTAGTAAAAGCACGAAATGAAGAGCTAGATCCATTTGAAGTATTAGAGAAAATAATGCCTTGGGAAAGGATTGTTGATTCTATAGAAGAAGCAAAACGTTTAGCTCGTCCTATGGACTACGATTACTTAGATTTGTTGGTCACCCGGTTTAGTTACCTTAGAAAGTATACACCGGTACTTCTCAGTAAATTGGAGTTCCGTACGACTCAGGCTTCTGAGCCTTTATTGCGCGCTCTAAATGTCTTGCGTGAAATTAACAATAATAAGAAACGCCATATTCCCGAAGGCGCGCCATTGGATTTTGTGCCAAAGAGATGGCAGAAACATGTCTATGATGAAGATGGAAATATTAATCGAAAGTATTATGAATTAGCAGCATTAACCGAATTAAAAAACCATATCCGTTCAGGAGATATATGGGTTGCTGGAAGCAGGTTACATAAGGGTTTTGAAGAATACTTAGTCACTAAAGATAATTGGGATGAAACTAAGAATACAGGCAATAGATTAGCTGTTGGTATGTCAGCTCAAGAATATATAATTGAGAGAAATACTGCTTTAAATGAAAGATTAGATTATATATTGGAAAAAATAGATTCTCTTGAGGGAATAAGTATTGACAAGTCAAGGATACGACTTGACCGTTTAGAGAAAGATACACCGGAAGATGCCAAATCTCTTAGCCAAACTTTATATAACATGTTACCACGGGTAAAACTTACTGATTTATTGATTGAAGTTTCAAATTGGACAGGATTCGATGAACACCTTGCTCATGCGTCTAGTAATCGTCCACCTAAGGGAGAAGAAAAGTCTATTGTAATGGCTACGATTATGGCTATGGGAACCAATATCGGTCTTACCAAAATGGCTGAAGCAACACCAGGAATCACCTATCATCAGTTAGCTAATGCAGCCCAATGACGATTACATGAGGATTCTTTGAGTAAAGCTCAAGCTACTTTAGTAAATTTTCAACATCATCTTTCTTTATCAAAATATTGGGGAAATGGGAGTACCTCATCTTCGGATGGCATGCGTGTACAAGTTGGCGTCTCTTCTCTTCATGCTGATGCTAACCCACACTACGGAACAGGGAAAGGAACTACTATCTATAGATTCACCAGCGATCAATTTTCTTCTTTTTATACAAAGGTTATTAACACAAACGCTAGGGATGCTGTACATGTCATCGATGGATTGCTTCATCATGAATCAGAATTATCCATTGAAGAGCATTATACGGATACGGCTGGTTACACCGATTAGGTTTTTGGATTAAGCCATATATTAGGTTTTCGCTTTGCTCCTAGAATGCGAGATCTATCTGACTCTAAACTTTATGTCATGGATAAATCCAATGTTTATTCAAAGATTGACAGCATTCTACGAGGAAAAATCAACATTAAGATTATTCAAGATAACTATGATGATGTCTTACGATTAGCACATTCCATACGGGAAGGTAGAGTATCGGCTTCACTTATTTTAGGAAAGTTAGGATCTTATTCTCGCCAAAATAAAATGGCAACAGCATTGCGAGAGATGGGTAGAATTGAAAAGACAATCTTTATATTAGACTATATTTCTAATGAAACATTACGCCGGCGTATCCAAAGAGGATTAAATAAGGGTGAAGCTATGAATGGATTGGCAAGAGCCTTATTTTTTGGTAAACGTGGAGAGTTACGGGAAAGAGGATTGCAAGATCAACTTCAACGAGCTAGTGCCTTAAATATTCTTATAAATGCTATTACAGTTTGGAATACCGTTTATCTCACAGAGGCTACAAAGATATTAAAAGAGGAGTTATTACCTCACATTTCCCCATTGGGTTGGGAACATATAAATTTACTTGGAGAATATTTATTTGATTCGAAAAAGGTACCCAAATCAAATGAATTACGACCTTTAAAGATATAAAAATTATGCTGATATCTCCTTAGCGTTGGTGATATCAGCTTATGTTTTCCATTTATTGTATTAACGTGGGTTTTATGACAAAATATTGGTTATACCCCATTATGAAGTCACTTAGCGAATAGAAGGATATAGTCATTAGAATAGGGGGGATGGACAGATGAAACCACATACTACCGAATCGAACTCCACTCTAAACCAGCAACAAGATGTTGCTCACAGTCCTATCGACGAGTATCAACGGATTGTTGCCGGAGGACCTCCGAATCGCCGAGCCTTTGCCGCGATTCGTCGGCTCCCATTCGGATTACGTTTGCTGACGTATACGATCGGTTCCTTATTCACAGCAGGCATCCTCGCTGGACTCGTCATCAGTCTACTCGGTTAAAAAAGACTCCCTCAGCATTCCGAGGAAGTCTCATCATTCTTCAAAGAGATCATCCATCAACTCGGAGATCTCTTTTTTACGTGCGTTCGTCTCATCGCGTAAGATCCGAATCGAACGTCCGGTCCAGTCAAGTCGGTCGCCGATCGTTGCCTGGCGCGGCAAACGACTTTTCGGTAACGTGATTGTCTCGCGGTCGTCGGTTTCGCAAATCGCTAGATCGTCTTCAAAATCAGCTAGGGTCAATCGCATCTGATGCACCTCCACGTCTCGTTATTCCGGTCGTAAATCGGTCCGGTTCGATTCCTTGATGCCGTCACCGGTCGAGATATACTGAATCGTTCCACTTTGATCGGTCCGGTCAATCGTGATCCGTTCTGCTTTCAGTTCCTGTAAAACGGAGGGACGTGGGTGACGATAGGCATTGTCCTGCCCGGCTGAGATCAAGGCACGCTTCGGATCAACGGCTTGTAGGAAGGGCAGGGAGGACGATGTGTCTGCTCCGTGATGCCCAAGCTTCAAGACATCGGCGCTAAGATCGGCATCCGACTCGAGCAATTGTCGTTCCGTCCGGATCGGAGCGTCACCCATGAAGAGGAACCGGTCCTGTCCATGTTCGACCCGCAGAACGGCACTCCAACTGTTGAGATCCTGCGTTCCGTCCGTTAGGGGCGCAAGGAACGTAAAGCGTGCGGCTTCACTCGGTATCTCAAGACCCGCCTTAACCGACTTGATCGTCACCCCTTCGCGTTTGACGGCTAGAAGGAAATCGCGATATGTCTCTGTCGTATGCGTGACACGCGGGGCATAGACGCTATCGACTGGAAAGGCATCGAGGACGGTATCGAGTCCACCGATATGATCGGCGTCCGGATGTGTCGCTATGACTGCTGTTAAGCGTTTGACACCCAATTCTTGCAGGTAGCGGACGACATCCTCGCCTTTGCCGTTATTCCCACCGTCAATCAAGATCGCGTCTTCCTTCGTCCGGATGAACGTGCTATCCCCTTGACCGACGTCAAAACCATAGACCTCCATTTGTCCCGCGGTTGGGGCAGGGGGCTCTTCGTCCCGTGTCGTGTAGAAGATGACGATCAGGCAGAGGGCTAACAGAATCGTTGAGCCCCATTTCAACATGTCGGTTCCTCTTTCTCGAACAGATAGAGCATGCCGTTACGCGGATGACCGAACCGTGGCCCCCGGTAACCGCGCCGTTTCAAGGCAGCACGCATCAGAATCATCATACCGCCGTGCCCGACGAGCAATACTCGTTCATCATCCTCGAACATCAGTTGATTCAATAAGACCTCAATCCGTTCGTTCGCTTCCTTGATCTCCGCCTGAATCCGTTTGCTGAACGGGGCTGCCAGTCGACCGAGGACCGCCCAGCCAAGAAACGGTAACCGGAGATTCGAGCGGATTGTCGGAAACGGTACTTCCCGTAGTAAATCCGTCACGATGATCTCTTTATCGTAGACACTTTGTGCTGTCTGGACGGCACGTGGCATGCTACTGGCATAACAGACCGTCCAGTCGATCTGACCAAGCTCGACCGGTTGAATATCGATGTCTGACGTATCATACCGTTCAATCCATTTTTCAATATCGCTGGCGCTGATCCAGCCTTTCGTCGGGTATCCTTCCGTCACCCGGTGATGTCTCACTAATCCAATTTGTTTCATGCTTCGTGCGACGGTCAAGACCGTCTCCCTCACTTTCATTCATCGTTTAGAGTGCGGCGCGAATCGCCAGTCCACATAAAATCGCACCTAAGATACTGAGCAAGCTCCCGATGATGTAATATTCCGCAAAGCGGCGATCTTCAAACTGTTTAAAACGGGCCAGTGCCTTCAAGGCAATGATGAAGCCAATCGCTCCGGTTGCGTTCGTGACGACGAGCAGGGTGATGATCGCCCGTTCGACGAGACCGATATAACGCCCGATCCCGTTTAATTCCGTCGTATAACTGCGGGCAGAATCTTCGACTTCATGTGTGACGGTCCGTGAGACGCCATCGAGTTGCTCCTTACGTGTCACTTTTCGCTCGAAATGCGCTTCGATCAAGCGCGGAGCAAATGGTGCGAGCATCAAAGCAATCCCGTGACCGAGCAACTCCGTCGTCACTAAACTGAAGCACAGAATCCACAGGACCTGCTCGGGTCGCGCGAACGACAACGACCAATCGATTGGGACGAACACCCATGTCAACGCGATAATAACAGCAATATGTAACGCTTGATCGATCCAGTACGCCGCAGCTTGTTTGACGCGACGTTTGAGCGGGGAGGCATCGAGTAGGGCGTGAAACACGAGAATACTTCCTCCAAGCCATCCGGCGATGTCGATGGTTAATACCCCTCGGATGACGAAGAACGCAAGGACAAGTAGCATCAGAGCCGCATGAACGGCAAGATGTTGGAATAAGATTCGTTGGTGTCGGTGTTTCAGTAGCGCCATCCGTCTCGTCTGTAATGGGAAATCAGCAAGTAGATGGACAAGTATAAGGCTAAGTAAGACGGTCACCGAATCGCCTCCCAGACTTGGAATTGCTCCAGCGCCTGTGTCAAGGCAGCTTCAAGTCGCTTGCGTTGTTTACGCTGCGAGCGGGAAACGAGTTTTGCGACATTCGCGCGGGCATCCTGTTCTTTAAAGCCCATTTTCAGTCCAATCTCTTCATACGTATCATCTGGATAGTGATCCATCAACCGGTGCAGTTCAATCTGACGGTCCGTCTTCCCGAAATACGCCGGATAAAGCATCTCGAGATAGCCATTCAGCAGGGCGGTCGGTAAGTAGGGCGGTCCAGCAAACGCAATCCGTGACGGAAGCGTCTTCGCCTGTTCTTGCGCTTCAAAAGCGTGAATGATCGCACTACCATTGGCTTCTTCAGCTTGGGTCGTCGAAATCGTCTCATACTGACCAAATCCAATCCCGATGTAACCTGGTAATTCTTGATTCAATAAGTGCAGAATGACCGGATAACTAACCGGATAATCCGCAAATACCGCTAGTAAGCTATCACCGGATTTGATTTGGAACGGAACGATACTCGTTGGAAATGCCGTATTTAGATCGTTCGCGAGTTCTCGGAGCGCTTGAAGTAATGCTTCTTTGCTCGGATAGTCGCGGGAGCCTTTGACATCAAACGACAAGGCAACAGCTTGCATGACGATTCCTCCTGTTCATTTGTTGCCACAATCATGGAAACATTTGATTTGTTACCGTTAAAAAGGTAACATTCGCGGTGTTACTGTTATTAGAGTAACAAAGAATGAGGAGGAAGACCAACAGGACGATAGACCGATTTTTACACGACAGGGGGCATGGATGAATCTGACTAAAATATCATTTTTTTATTTAAGTTAACATAACATATATTATCAATAGTTATAAGATTTTGTCTCATAATCAAGGTAAACTTAAGATAGTGAGACGAAACAAAAAAACACGGGATTAACCGTGTTTTCGACAATCATATGGACGTGTCCGTTCCAATCGATGAATCAAACGATCTAGGAATATATGATGGCGGCGTTCAAGTTGCGTGATCCGTTCAAGTGGCAACCACGCGAAATCAAAGAAATCACCGCAATCCTGACCGTCACCAGCAACACAATGTGTCCAGCGGTTCTCTTGGCATTCGATGTGTGCATGGTAGAAATACGTGTAATGCACCCGCATTCGTTCCGGATAACGCATCTCTTCTTCGCCGATGTACTGGACGGATGCTAACGAGAGACCACTTTCCTCAAGCGTCTCACGGACAGCCGCTTCCTTGGCGATTTCAGCATCTTCGATTGTACCTGCGGGGATCTGCCAATCACTCTCAGGAGCCGATTGTGGATGAAAAACAAGTAGTTCCCATCCGTTAGGTTTTTCCCGAGTGATATAGATTGCTACTTTTTCGCGACGTCTGAATTTCATCTTCATCACCTCTCCAAGGTCGGCAGATTGCACAACAAGCAGCTAAAGGGACGGTCCCGTAGCTGCTTGATCAATTGACGCTATAAGCAAAGCTGCGGAGACGCGTGACCCGACGCTTGTTCGTGACGAATCGTGACCTGACTATTTCTTCTATTGTAGCCGTTATTGGTCAGTGTTTCAATTTGTAAACGATATTTATAGCGATAAATCTCAAAATTCCGAGCGTTCGTCTCAAAATCCCCCTCTCCTGCCCCGTTAAATCTAAAAAAGCTCCCCCGTTAACCGGAGGAGCTGCATTTTATCGTGTATACCAGTCAAGCAATGGACCAAATTTCTCTTCATCGTAAGCAAATGAACCGTTCGACAAGCGGTCGAGGAACGATAACGAACCAATTTGGATCGTTTTCTCTTGCTCTTTCCCGCTGAGGACCAATTCTTTCGCTTGTGTGACGTCGATCAGTGCTGCGACTTGGTGTGGTTTCGATTTCAAACCACGGAGCAACTGTAAGCCACGGAGCGCACGGCTCGAGACTTGGAACTGATCCGCGAGACGCATCTTCTTCAAAGCACCGCGTTGCGTCAAGAGGACGATCTGTGGTGCTTCCTTGAAGCCGATCGCACCCGCAACGACATCCTGATCCTTCAGGTTGATCGCCTTGACACCGGCAGCTCGGACACCAACGACTGGGACGTCGTCTTCCGTGAACCAGAGCCCGAAGCCGTTCTGTGTCGCGAGGAACAGGTCGGTCTGACCCGTTGAGACCTGCGCATACAAGACTTCGTCGTCTGCCTTCAGACGGACGCCTTGGAGCGGTTTTGACTTCCGCTGCGCGTTGTAGTCACTCAGTTTCGAGCGTTTGACCATTCCTTGACGAGTGACGAACAAGCAATGCTGTGCTTCGTCGAACGAACGGACGAGATCAGCGGAGAGAACCCGGTCACCCGGTTCGAGTGGGACGAGGTTCGCGACGTGTTGACCGCCATCTTTCCACTTCGTATCCGGTAATTGATGGACCGGAATCAGCAAGTAGTTCCCGCGAACGGTCCAGACGATCAAGTGATCGGTCGTCATCGCTTGTCCTTGGAGCAACGGACGATCCTGTTCCTTCAAGTCCGGTAAGTCGTTCGAGGCTCCGAACGAACGGAGCGACGAGCGTTTGACGTAACCGTTCTTCGACAGGAAGACCATCGTTTCTTCGACGGCGATCATGACTTCCGTCTTCAGCTTCAGTTCTTCGACTTCCGCTTCGATTGTCGAACGACGTTTGTCCGCGACTTGTTCCTTTAAAATCGTCAATTCCTTAATGATCAGACGGTTTCGTGTTTTTTCATCGTTGAGGATCTTCTCAAGACGCGCGATTTCCTTCTCGAGTTTCGCTGCTTCTTCCTGCAACTCGACGATATCGGTATTCGTTAACCGGTACAGCTGGAGCATGACGACGGCTTCCGCTTGACGGTCCGTGAAGTTGAAGCGCGCAATCAGCTTATCTTTCGCGTCCGCTTTGTTCGACGCAGAACGGATCAAGGCAAGCGTCTCATCGAGGACAGAGATTGCTGTCATCAAGGCAGAAACGACTTCCTGACGGCGTTTCGCTTGTTCGAGGTCAAACGCTGTCCGGCGAATGACGACTTCCTTGACGTGTGCGAGATAGGCATCGAGGAGTGTCAAGACGCCCATTTGGCGCGGTGTCCGCTCATGGATCGCGACCATGTTGTAGTTATAAGCGATTTGTAGATCGGTTTGTTTGAGATAGAAGTGTAAGACACCTTCCGCGTCTGCTTCCTTCTTCAACTCGATGACGACACGTAAGCCGTCGCGGTCGGTCTCATCACGAACTTCCGCGACACCTTCGACCTTTTTATCAAGACGGAGTTCTTCCATTCGTTTGACGAGATTCGCTTTATTGACCTCATACGGGAGTTCCGTGATGACGATTTGCTGACGACCGCCCCGCAGTGTCTCAATCGTTGAGCGTGAGCGGATGATGACTTTCCCGCGTCCTGTCTCAAACGCCTTCTTGATGCCGTCAAGCCCTTGGACGACACCACCAGTCGGGAAATCAGGACCTTGCATATGTGTCAACAAGTCATCGACGTTCTGGACCGTTCCGGAGATCCGACCAATCGCAGCATCGAGCACTTCTCCCGCGTGGTGGGGTGGAATCTCGGTCGCGTAACCGGCGGAAATCCCTGTCGAACCGTTCATCAGCAAGTTCGGCAATAGTGACGGTAAGACGAGTGGTTCCTCAGTCGTATCATCGAAGTTGAGCGTGTAATCGACGGTCTGTTTGTTGATCCCGTCGAGAATGAGGCTTGAAACTTTCGATAAACGTGCTTCCGTATACCGCATCGCTGCCGCGCTATCGCCGTCGATCGATCCGTTATTCCCTTGCATATCGATTAACGGATAACGGAGCTTCCACTCTTGGCTCAAGCGGACCATTGCTTCATAGACTGACGAGTCACCATGCGGATGGTAGTTACCGATGACGACACCGACCGTCTTTGCCGATTTCCGGTAGGCACGGTCAAACAGGTTACCTTCCGTATGCATCGCATACAAGATCCGGCGTTGTACCGGTTTCAGACCATCACGGGCATCCGGTAAGGCACGATCTTGGATGATATATTTCGAATAACGACCAAACCGGTCGCCGACAACTTGCTCGAGCGACAGGTTCAGGATGTTTTGTAGATTAGACATGTTCGTTCACACTCTCTTTCGTCACGTGCTCATTCTCGATGATCGAGAGGTCTTCCGCGAGACCGAAGGCGACATTGTCCTCGATCCACGTCCGGCGGTGTCCGACGTTATCACCCATGAGGACAGAAACGCGTTTTTCCGCTACGGCAGCATCGTCGATCGTGACCCGAATCAACGTCCGTGTCTCCGGATCCATCGTTGTTTCCCAGAGCTGTGGTGCATTCATCTCTCCGAGTCCTTTGTAACGCTGGATCATATAGCCTTTGCCGAATTTCTTCGTCGTTTTCTTAAGTGTCTCTTCGTCCCAGACATATTCGAACTTCTCCGATTTGCCTTTTCCTTTTGAGACACGGTAGAGCGGTGGTAAGGCAACGAAGACCTTCCCAGCATCAATCAACGGACGCATGTAGCGGAAGAAGAACGTCAATAGCAAGACTTGGATATGCGCGCCATCGGTATCGGCATCGGTCATGATGATGACTTTATCAAAATTGCAATCTGACAAGTCGAAATCAGCTCCAACACCGCCACCAATCGCGTGAATGATCGTGTTGATCTCTTCATTTTTCATGATGTCAGCGAGTTTCGCTTTTTCTGTGTTCAAGACCTTACCACGGAGTGGAAGAATCGCTTGGAACGTCCGATTTCGTCCTTGTTTCGCGGAACCACCGGCAGAATCACCCTCGACGAGGAACAGTTCATTCTTGTCCGCGTTCTTCGAAGCAGCAGGCGTCAGTTTCCCGTTCAAGATACTCGAACGTTTCTTCTTTTTCCCGTTTCGTGCTTCTTCGCGGGCTTTTCGTGCCGCTTCCCGAGCTTGCGCTGCGCGGATCGCTTTTTTGATCAACAGCGTCGCCGTTTGCGGGTTTTCTTCCAAGTACGTCGAGAGACGACGACTGATGACAGCGTCACAGCTCGTCCGCGCTTCCGGTGAACCGAGTTTCGACTTCGTTTGTCCTTCGAACTGAAGGAATTCTTCCGGAATCCGGATCGAGACAATCATCGTCAAGCCTTCGCGGATATCGTTTCCGTCGAGGTTCTTATCTTTTTCCTTCAAGAGCGTGTTCTTCCGGGCATATTCATTCATGACCCGTGTCATTGCTGTCTTCGCGCCGACTTCGTGTGTTCCACCGTCGCGTGTCCGGACGTTGTTGACGAACGAAAGAACGTTTTCCGAGTATGCATCCGTGAACTGGAAGGCGATATCGACTTCGATCTCGTTTTCTGTTCCTTCGAACGCAACCGTCGGATGCAGTGTGTCTTTATCATCGTTCAAGTACTGGACGAATTCACTAACACCGTCTTGGTACTGGAAGATGTCCTGCTTATCGGACCGTTCGTCCGTCAGCGTAATCTTCAGACCCTTCAGCAAGAAGGCGGATTCGCGCAACCGTTCCGCGAGCGTATCGTAATTATAGGTTAACGTACTGAAGATCGAGCCATCTGGCTTAAAGTAGACGCTCGTTCCTTTTTGACGTGTCGTACCTGTTTCAAGCAATGTCGTTTTCGGCATCCCGCCGTTTTCGAACGTTTGCTCATATTGTTTTCCGTCACGGAAGATCGTCACTTTCAAGTCCGTTGATAAGGCGTTAACAACTGACGCCCCAACGCCGTGTAATCCACCGGACGTCTTGTAACCGCCCTGACCGAACTTACCACCGGCGTGAAGGACGGTGAAGATGACTTCTGCTGTTGGTTTACCAGACGCATGCATCCCCGTCGGCATTCCGCGTCCATGGTCACGCACCGTAATCGCATTATCTTTATGAATCGTGACATCAATTTGTTCCCCGAAACCTGCAAGCGCCTCATCGATCGCGTTATCAACGATCTCGTAGACGAGATGGTGAAGTCCACGGTGATCGGTTGAACCGATATACATACCTGGGCGCTTCCGGACTGCTTCGAGTCCTTCGAGCACCTGTATGGCATCATCATTGTAGTTATTTAAGTCTGTCGCCATTCATTTCACCTCAAAATTCGAAATTACGACGTCGTTTTTACAAACGTTCGTTCGTTATTTCGAGTAGTCTGTTTCTAATTGTAGGCATCTTCTTGCTTCCTGACAAGCATAACCTGTAAAGCGCATGAAAAAAGACACCTTCACGAACGGGTGAAGATGCCTGAAATCGTGCGATGACTCACAGATATTGATGCTCAATCTTGATGCAACGATTCTCAATATAAGGAATGCCGGCACCGAGTGCCAGGCTCTCGGCTTCAACACTTGAGAGACCGAGCTGATTCCAAATCATCCCGACGTCACCATGAGCGACAGCATCTTTCGCGACATCCGCTAAAAACTCCGACCGACGGAAAACATCGACGATATCGATGTGCCCTGGAATGCTCGCGACACTCGGATAGACTTTTTGACCGTTCCACTCGTTTAACGTCGGATTGACTGGAATGACTTCGTATCCATGTTGGACTAAGTAGTCAGCGATCCAGTTCGCCGTCTTCCCGGAATCACTTGAGACGCCGACGACCGCAATGCGTTTGGCATCCTTCAAATATTGACGTGCTTGTTGATCGGTAATCATCTAGAACTCCCCCTTATGAAAATAACTCTTACCTAACACTCTATACCCGAACCAAGATGAAGTATGCGAAATCGAGCATGTTTTCGACGTTTTTCAGAAATCGTCTTGAAATCAAATGAGTCGACCAATGACCCGTCGAACAGCTTCTCGATGCAACTGAGAGCGAAATTGAATATTCATTCTTTTTTGATGTTTTAGGTGACATAATACTATTATTGTTATTACAGAGAATATTGCAGCTTAAAAATCATAAAAAATAGGTTGAATTCTCACGTGCATTGAGTTGACCAACGACCCGTCCAGTATGTTGTCGATGCAACTGAGAGCTCCCTGTCTGACAATTTAAAGTTGCGTGAAATAACTATTTCACGCAAACAAGTGTCTGACGTACCAACGTTTGGTATACTACTACTAGAGGGGTGATTGTCGGATGAGTTTATTTAAAAACCTAGGAAAAACGATACATAAAACGACCGTTTCGGCTACAGCACCAGCGATTCCTGGTTATGAGCGGATGCCACGCTTCATTCAGTCCTATTTGGATCAGTTAGCAGCAAAACATTTCTCATTAGCAACGATGCGTCGCTACGTCTATGACTACGAAGCGTTCTTTCAATTCGTCGCTGCGGCGTCCGGTGAAGAAGTAACGGCGCGAGATATTCCGCTTGAAGCGTTCGTCGAGATCGATGCATCAGGAATCGAAGCCTATGCCGAATACCTTGCCTTAACGAAACAAAATGCACCAAGCGTGATCAACCGAAAGCTATCGGCGTTACAGTCGTTGTTCCGTTATTTGGTCGATACAGGTCAGCTGTCAGAAAATCCGGTCGCCAAAGTCAACCGACCAAAACAAGCGAAACGGGAACCGGTCTACCTGACGAAACGCGAGTGGGACGAATTGATTCAGTTGTTACCGTCGAACGTCGAGATGAATGCCCGGGAAGCGTCGCATTATGAACGTGATCGCGTCCGCGACGTGACGTTATTCCAACTACTCGGCTATAGCGGGATGCGTCTCAGTGAGATGACCCAGCTCGTCTGGAACGATGTCGATTTCCACGAAAACACGCTCCGCGTCATCGGAAAAGGTAATAAAGAACGGTTAATTCCACTTGCAAAACCAGCCCGGATTGCCTTACGCAAATACGCGATTCATTATCAGATGCCAACGAGCGGCGCCGTGCCTGTCTTTCAAAAACACGGGAAACCACTCAGTCCACGGGCAGTCCAGCATATTTTGCAGCGGCATACGGAACGATTGAAACCGGTCCTGCCCTTTTTAGAGCGAAAAAAAATTACACCGCATAAATTGCGGCATACGTTTGCGACACGTCTTGCGATTGGCGGGGTCGACGTCCTGACGATCCAGCAGCTACTTGGTCACGAATCCGTCGCGACGACACAAGTCTATGCCCATATCGGTGATTCCGAGAAAAAACGCGCCGTCGATTTATTTGATGGTGAACGATAATCATATTATGTTAACTAAAGGAGAGTTGTCATGAATTACGGGCTCAGTGAACGCAAAATCAAACAGATGTCTGATGCCTATGCTTTTCGACGGGGAAAGAAGTATGTCGCCGCTCGAAAGGTCACGTTGCATAATTATCGAATGGGCGACGAGCTGATCGAAGCGAGTGTCGACGGTGAGGAACGATTCACGGTGACCGTCCGCGTCAAGGCGCACGGTGTCGACGCCGGCTGTAATTGTCCCTCACTTGCGATGGATACATCGTTTTGTGGACATATCGTCGCTGTTTTACTAGCGATGCATCATGTACAGGCGCACGGTACACCGACGCCGTTATCGCCGCAAATCCGTCCGTTCTCAGCAATCCAAGTCGATGACGCTGGCGCGCGCCATTATTTACGCAGTCTCACACCTGATCGTCGGGTAGCGATTCATTTCGAACTGACTGGAGCTGTCGTGACGCTTAAACGATTGACGGACAATCAACAGCATCAACTGTCCCTATCCTACTTTGATCGTCTGCTTGGACAGGCCGAGTATCTGCAGCGACTCGCCGATGTTTCGTTCAGTCCTGATTTACAAGAACGAATCGTTTCCGGGACACCAATCGTCAAACTCCATCTCGACCGAACGGCTCAGGAAGTCGAAGTCCGCGTGTCGTTTGATTATCAAGGGATTCAGCTGAATCCGCTCGATGAGACGATTTACGCTGGACGGGATCAGGTAACGGAGCAAAGTGTCTTACGCTTCTTACGTGAATTCCAAGCAACACCACGAGACATGCGATACATCATCACGAGTGACGCCGCGCAGTATGCCTTTCTGCGGAGTCTGCTTGACGAACGGGTTGCGCTCGGTCAACTGGAGTTATTTGCAACACAAGCGATCCGGACGACGTTACCAAAAGGTCCGTTCCATCCGCGAATCGAAGTCGACGTAACGGACCGCCTCGACTGGCTCGTGTTCAACTTTTCGATGGACGGGATTCCAGAAGATGAGCTGAAACGTGTCCTGAAGTCGCTCGTCTTACAAAAACGGTACCACCGCTTGAAATCTGGACAGTTCGTTTCCCTTGAGACACGGGCCTTCGAGCAGTTGCAACGGGTTCTCGCCCAGATGGAAGCAAGTGAACGCGACTTACGCGATGGACGAATCGTCTTACCTGCCGTCCGGAACATGAAGCATCTGATCGGCGCCTCCGTCCTCCATCTTCACGCTGATTTGCTCGAGAAATGGCTTGAATTAAAATCCGGACAAGGATTCCGGCTCGACTTGCCGAATTCGTTAGAGTCACGACTCTATCCGTATCAACGGACGGGTATCCAATTTCTGAAGAATCTAGACGCGTTAGGATGTCACGGGATCCTAGCCGATGAGATGGGGCTCGGGAAGACGATTCAAGCGATTGGTTATATCGCGACGATTCCTGACCGTCGCGCGCTCATCGTCGCGCCGGCGTCACTGCTCCGCAACTGGGAAGCGGAACTGAAGCACTTTTTACCCGGTCGACCGGTTCATGTCGTCACTGGTTCTCAAGCCAGCCGACTCCGCGAACTGGAGCACTTACCTGAAGATACGGTGACGATCGTCTCCTATACGACGCTTCGGACCGACGTCCGTCGCCACCCTGTATATGACGTCATCTTCTTTGATGAAGCACAGCACTTGAAGAATCCGCAGTCACAAACGGTCAGTCAACTACGGCATCTGCAAGCAAAACGCCGGTTCGCCTTAACGGGAACACCGCTCGAGAATCGTCCGCGTGATATCTGGTCAATCTTCCACGTCTTGTTTCCAGAATTACTGCCGGATCTAATGACGTTTGAGAAATGGTCGTTTGATGATATGCAACAGTTCATCCAACCGTTCTTATTACGGCGCGAAAAACAAGATGCCTTACAGGATTTACCGAAAAAACAGATCGAGCATCATTATGTCGAGCTCGGTCCGAACCAAAAACGCTTATATGCGTCGTATCTCGCCAAACTGCAACTGGAGACGCTGCAACACTTAGACGAGACGAAACGCGAAGATCGTTTGAAGTTACTGGCTGGATTAACGCGGTTGCGGCAAATTTGCAACGATCCGGGATTATTCGTCGAAGGATACACCGGGGAAGCGACGAAACGAACGCGTCTGCTCTCTTTGATTGCCGAAAAACGAGCAGCCGGAAAGCGGATCTTGATTTTCTCGCAGTATACGCAAATGCTCGAGCGCATTCGCTCGGACCTCGCGCAACGTCACCTCCCCCACTTCTTGTTGACGGGTGAGACACCGCTTGAAGACCGGGTAGCGTTATGCGACCGGTTCAATGACGGTGAAGTCGATCTCTTCTTGATTTCCCTGAAAGCCGGTGGAACGGGACTGAATCTCGCGTCTGCTGATACCGTCATCCTGTTTGACAGCTGGTGGAATCCGGCTGTCGAACAACAGGCAGCCGATCGCGCCCACCGGCTTGGACAACAATCTGACGTGACGGTCATCAAACTGCTGACACGCGGGACAATCGAAGAAAAGATGACGGAATTACAAGATCGAAAAGCCCAGATGGTCGATGCCGTCCTGACGGCTCCAGACAGTGATGCCTTGACCGTCAAGGAACTCGTTCATCTCGTAACGACAAAGGAGGAACATCGGTGATCCTTGATCTCCTGCTTGGTTACCTTATCGGTAGCATTCTTGGCGGTACGCTCTGGAAGTACATCAGCCGTACCGATTTGGCACAGGTCGGCTCCGGAAACATCGGTGCTCGCAATGCCCATCGCGCCGGTGGGCTCCCGGCCTTTTTATTCGTTTATCTGTTTGATGCCGCGAAGACGATTCTTGCACTACAGCTAACAGACGCGTTTTATCCCATCGCTCTCGCCGTGCTTATCGGTCACTTGTTTCCGTTGTTTCATCCGCGACGCGGCGGCAAAGGGTACGCTGTGTTTTCCGGAATCGTCTTCGCCATCACGCCGTGGGCATACCTTGCCGGACTAGGCATACTCGGTTTGTCATATCTCGTAACGAAAGATAGCGTCAAAGCGGGGCTTATTCCGGTCGTTTTACTCCCGTTACTACCTGTCTACTTTGACGCGGGACCCATCAATATCTTGTGTACCGTTGCCGTAAGTCTACTTGTCCCGTGGGCTCATGATGCACTTCACAAGCCAGTCATTACATAAGGAGGACGTCTCATGATCGATTTTTCCATTGCTACCGCTTCGGACGCGGAAGCAATCCATGAACTGAACTACCTCACCTTCACGGAAGAGATTCCGCAACACCAACCGAATACCGAACGGAAACGGATTGACCGGTTTCATGATCAAAATACCTATCTGATCGGCAAGGAAGACAATCGACTCGTCGCGATGATTGCTATTCGGAAGCATCGTCCTTTTTCGCTTGAAGAAAAGGGCGTGACGCTAGATGAGACACTGACGGACCCAGCGGAAATCCGCTTACTCAGCGTTCGTCCCGAATACCGCAATAGTCGTACGTTCATGCAATTGATGCGCTTTTTGATGGTCTACTTGGAACGGGAGACGATTGATCATGTCTATATCAGTGGTACGACACGGGAAGCAAAACTATACGCGCGGTTCGGCTTCACACCAATCGCAGCGACGCTTGGTAGTGGCGATGCCCAGTTCGTACCGATGTTGTTGTCTCGCGCAACATACGAACGGTCCGTCATCGCGGATGTCTTACGTCCCCTGCATTTTCTAGCCGGTCCGGTCGAAGTCGCTCCGACGGTCCGTCAAGCGGCGCAACAAGCACCGCGTCCGCATCGGACGGCATCGATGCGTCAGCTCGATCAAGATTTACGGGACCGAATGTGTCAGTTGCTGGATTTGCCACATGTCTCGATGGCTGTCGGCAGTGGTACGCTCGCCAACGATATCGTCGCACAACAACTCAGTGGACATGGATTGATCCTAAACGGTGGCGAGTTCGGTCAACGCTTGATCGATCACGCGGCACGAGCCGGGAAGTCGTTTGATATCCACCTGCTTCCGTCCGGTCACCCGATCGACTTAGAACAACTCGCAAGCCAACTGCATCAAACGGAGTACGACTGGATTTGGTTGACGCATTGTGAGACGTCTACGGGCGTTCTTTACGATCTCGATGCGGTAAAAGCGCTGTTAAATCAACGAACCGCACTCATCGTTGATGCGATCAGCGCCGTCGGAACCGGACGTTTCTCGTACGCCGGTTGCAGATTCGTCACGACCGTCTCCGGAAAGGCGATTGGTGGGTTACCGGGTCTTGCGTTCATCGGGCATACGTCCAGCGTATTGCCTTCCTCCCGGATTCCACGTTATCTGGATCTCGGTCTATATGCGGAAGGGGTTGCTTTTTCCGGTTCCTCGAATCTGTTGCTGGCTTGTCAGGCAGCGCTGGATGCCATTGATCTCGATCAAGCAGCCATCAAGATGACCTATCTCGAACAAACCGTTCGCGCTACTGGTTTCAACCTTCTTGCGACTCAAGAAGCGCAAGCGCCGGGAATTCTGACGATCGTCCATCCGTCGGCAACCGCTTTAGGAGACGCTCTTCGGATTCAGGGCTATCACGTCCAGTATGAAAGCGACTATCTCGTCCGTAATCAATGGCTCCAAATTTCAACGATGGGACAGACGACGATGCGGCACGTTGAACGTCTCGTCCGTGTATTGGTTCGTGAAAACCAACGCATCACCATAAAAAATGAAAAAAATGAAAGACCTCTCAACCCTTGATTTCAAGCGATTTGGAGGTCTTTCGACTTTAAAAAATAAAAATTAGAGGTTTAAGGATTTAAAACATAGGGGTATAAACTCACTAGCACCGCATCAAACCGGTGACTTACTCACACATGTTTCTCAATATCAGCGTAATGACCTGGGAGAGAAATGCAAAGTCACGAAAGCGTCAGGCTCAATGCGAGTCTGGAACCGATTGTCTTAGCATGTTTCATATTGTTCAGGACTTGTCCTGCTCCTACATTCATTACCTTTTGAGGGCTATACCAAATTCAAGGGGGAAATGAACATGTCAGTTAAATTAACAGCCGAAAAACGCGAGGTACGTCCACGCTCACTCCGTAAACAATTACGTCATGAAGGAAAAGCTCTTGGTGTCGTGTATGGTTACAAAGTGGAAAGTACACCAATCTCATTCGAAGAAAAAGAATTGCTTAAAATCGTTCGAGAAAACGGTGAGAACATCTTGATTTCACTGAAACTCGACGGTAAAAATATTAACGTCTTGATCAACCGTCGTGATATGGATGTCTTCACACCAACTGTCGATCACGTTGAATTCATCGCCGTTAAAATGGATGAAGAGACAGAAGTCGAAGCAGACGTCGTACTCGTCGGCGAAGCAGCTGGCGCTAAAGTCGGTGGATTCCTGTCACAGACACTCTTTAAAGTAACAGTCGCAGCTACACCAGATAAATTACCAGAGAACGTCGAAGTCGACGTCACGAACCTCGAAATCGGCGATTCGATTTCTGTTGCTGATCTTCCAGAACAAAAAGATTTCCGTATCGTCACAGAAGGCGACATTCAAGTCGCAGCTGTCGTCGAATCAACGCTTGAACAAGAGCTTGAGGAAATCGAAGAAGCAGAAGCTGAGGCACAAGCGGAAGCTGGTGAAGACAACGAAGCGGAAGCTACGGAAGAGTCTTCAGAAGAAGCAAAAGAAGAGAACGAAGACAACAAATAAGTCGTTTGACGATACGCCCTTCGTGGCGTATCGTTTTTTTGTGTCTTGACAATAGACAGAAGATTGCCTAAAGTGAACAGCGTATCACCTATTACCATATCCACTAGGGGAGCCCATTTGGCTGAGACGATTCACTTCGGACCCTTCGAACCTGATCTAGTTCATACTAGCGTAGGAAAGTGGAGCGATCACATCCAATGACTCCTGCTGCGCGCAGTTTTTCTGAGGACCGCTCTCTTTTTTACGGAGGGCGGTCTTTTTTGGCGTCTCCCCCATTCTAAGGAGGACGTACCTAATGCAAAACTGGAAAATGAAAGAAATCATGGTCATGATGATGCTCGCCGTCGCTTGCGGGGTCATCTATCTTGGTTGGTCAACACTCTGGTTACCGATGTCTGCGATCTTCGGACCGGTCGGTGCCAACTGGATGTTTGGGATCTGGATCATCGCGAGCCCGCTCGTCGCAGCAATCATTCAAAAACCAGGTGCCGCTCTCATCGCGGAAATCGTCGCGGCAGCCGTCGAGCTGTTCACGGGTAGTCACTTTGGTTTATCGGCTCTTCTAATCGGGGTATGCCAAGGGCTTGGTGCGGAACTCGTCTTTGCGATGACGCGTTATCGCCGTTATGACACATGGACATTGATGTTATCGGGTGTTGGAGCCGCGATTGGTAGCATTGTCTATAGTCTGATCGCGAACGGATTCGGTTACTACACGACGACGACGTTGCTTGCGACAACTGGCTTACAATTAATTAGTGGCGCATTACTGGGCGGCTTGCTTGCAGCGATTCTCGTCCGTCGCCTTGTTGCGACCGGTGTCTTGAACGGGTTTGCGGCCGGACGTGCGAAACGGGAAGTCGCATGATTATTGTCGACGACCTCAGCATCCGCTATCCGGGTCAGATGAAATCGGTGCTCGATCATGTATCGCTGACGATCGAACAAGGAACGACCCTTTTGCTTGGACGCAGTGGGAGTGGCAAGACGACACTGCTTCATGCCCTAGCCGGACTGACACCGGAGACGATTGAAGTCGAACAGACTGGTACCGTTACCCGGTCCGGTTCGGTCGGAGTCTTATTTCAAAATCCAGAAGAACAGTTCTGCATGGAAACGATCGGACGCGAAATCGCTTTTAGTTTAGAAAACCGGTCGATTCCAAGTGCGGAGATGGAGGAACGAATTGAACGCTTACTCGCACTCGTCGGTCTCCCTCTCCCCTTCTCGACACCGATCGCGAGTCTATCCGGGGGGATGAAACAGCGCCTCGCGCTCGCCGCGGTCCTAGCGCTCGAGCCGACGATCTTATTACTCGATGAACCAACAGCCCAGATTGATCCAATCGGACAACACGAGCTGATGGCGTTGATCTTTCGGATTCAGAAAGAACACGATTTAACGATCGTCTTGATCGAGCACCAACTCGATGTCTGTTTACCGTACATCGACCAGATCGTCTTACTTGAGGACGGATCGATTACTGCGACGGCGCATCCGCAGGATTTGTTCCCGCAGGCTTATACAGAGCTTCAATCGAAAGGCATCGCTGTTCCTTCTTTGTATCCGTACACGTTAGAGACGTTACCCATAGATGGACCACAAGCAGCGCGACTTCACGTGCTTCCTCCAGTCGCTACAGCAGGCATTCCCGTGTTACACGTTGCTGCATTATCGACGAAAGCCCCTTACCCGCTGACCGATGCGACATTTTCCCTGCAGACAGGAGAATGGGTGATGCTGCTCGGGGCAAACGGATCCGGGAAAAGTACGTTGCTTGCAACACTCGGTCGGTTGCTTCCCCATCGTGGAACATATCGGTTCCAGGAACGTCCGGCTCAGCGTTACTCCCGGAGACGCTTTTATGAGCACGTCGGCTATGTCTTTCAACAACCGGATCTGCAGTTTCTCAAGCTGACGGTTGAAGCGGAAATCGACTGGAGTCACCGAGCAGCGACGAGTGATGAGCGCACGACGTTGCTCGAACGGCTGGAACTCGCATCCGTCAAACAGCAGTCACCGCTTGCGCTTAGTACGGGGCAACAACGACGGCTCAGCGTCGCGACGATGCTCGGGCAGGCGAAGGATTTGTTGTTGCTCGATGAACCAACGTTCGGACAGGATGGATTGACGACGCGGCGGCTCATGAAACAGTTGTTGACGGAACAACAGAACGGAACGACACTCGTCATGGCAACGCACGACATGGAACTCGTCGCCCGATACGCAAATCGTGTCCTCGTCATGGAGCAAGGGCGGATTGCTTTTGACGGGTGTCCGAACGAGTTGTTCGCTGACGTTCCGTTACTCGAACGCTGTCAGCTACAACGCCCACTTTCGTACCAATTCCAGGAGGTGAAACGCGATGCAGACGAACGCGTCATCGTTCGCTAAACTCAATCCTGTCATCAAAGGTAGCGGATTATTTTTGATCATGTTCGCTCTAATCGCAACGAATGACTGGGGCAAGACGTTGGTATTCCTAAGTTTTGCTATCGCTCTGCTACTCCTCTCCGGGTGGGGTCCTCGCGATTTCTTGAAACGACTCGCACCTTACAGTCTATTATTCTTATTGACGTTCTGGATGATGGCAGCCTACGGCAAAGGAACGAATCCTCTATGGTCGTTTGGTTGGTTTCATGTCACATCGGAAAGTGTCATGCACGGCTGGTTACTTGCCTTACGGATGGCAACGTTCGTCTGCTTAAGTTTCGCTTTCGTCACGACGACCGATGCGATCCGGTTCGTGATGAGCTTGATTCACCAAGCAAAGGTATCGCCTCGCTTCGCGTACGGATTTCTTGCCGGGATCCGCTTTCTTCCACATTTGGTCGAAGAAGTCCGCGTCTTACGGCAAGTCCGGATGATTCGGAACGTTCACAGTCGCTTTCCTGGTGATGCGTTCCTATCAATCGGCTTACCGCTCTTCTCGCGATCGATTCAGCGGGCAGAACGGATGGCAATCGCTTTCGAAGCCCGTCATTTTTCAGCAGAACGGACATATTATGAAGTGCCAGTCGTTCAGCGCCAGGATGTTATCTATCTCATGGTCATCCTCCTGTTCATCAGTCTTGTCTTTTGGCTATGATTACCACCACCCGTATCCGGGTACATTCTAGCAAGACAGATTGAAGGAGAACGACATGAAACGAATCCTCTTGATTGGTGCAGGACACGCTCACCTGCATTGCATTACCAATGGACCAACAGAAGACGTCGAGTGGCTGATTTTAAATGCCTCGACGTACCAATATTACTCAGGCATGTACTCCGGACTTGCTGACGGAACGTACGATATCGATGAGATCCGTATCGACGTCGCCGCACTGTGTCGCGCCAATGATAAACAGTTCATCGAAGAGACCGTCATCAAAATCGACCCCGATGAAAAGGTCGTCTTCGGTGCATCCGGCAGACGCTATACCTATGACGTCGTCTCGACGAATATCGGCTCGTTCGATTGGTCGGAAGACACGACACGATTATCGATCAAACCGAACTACCGGTTACCGGATACATTAAAGCGTCTGCAACAAGCAAAGTGTCCGGTCGTGATTGGAAGCGGTGCAGCGGCCGTCGAGATGGCGGCGTCCTTAAAAGCAGCGGGTGTGCCGATCACCCTGATCACGGATCCAGAGTTACTTTCAGGACACCCAGCAGCGGAAGCCATTACACGACGCTTACAAGAACTCGATGTTCATTGGATTCGAGAACGGTCACTGAACGAGTCGTCTCCTCTCCGCTTTTCACATCACCCGCCAATCGAGTCGGATGCGCTCGTCCGCTTGACGGGTGCGAAAGCTCCGGCATTGTTTGCGGACAGTAAGCTCTATACGGAAGACGGATTCCTACTTGTCAATGAGCAGTTGCAAGCGCTCGATCATCCAAGTCTGTTTGCTGCGGGTGACGCGGCGACCCTCGTCGCTTATCCCGATATTCCAAAGAACGGCGTCACAGCTGTCCGGCAAGCACCGATCTTACTGGCAAACCTCTTGCGGTATGTCAAAGAAGAAACGTTGCGATCCTATCGTCCGCAAACGAACTATTTGACGATTTTATCGATGGGACCACGTCATGCGGTTTCCCTGTATGGTAATCATTATTCGACACTGCCGTTCGGTTGGTACCTGAAGCGTTGGATTGATCAACGGTTCATGCGGAAGTATCGCCCTTAAAAGCGTGCGCCGGCGCACGCTTTTTTCTGTACACAAAAACAAGCCGTGGACGGGTGTCCATGGCTTGTTAGATTAGACGGTTTGATTTCCTTTGACGTATGACAGTAATGTCTCGTTGAACTTCTCTTGTTCATCAAGCAACATGCCGTGTCCACTCTCTTCGAAGACTTCAAGGCGTGCATGTGGAATTTCCTTTTGCATTTCTTCCGCGAACTCGAACGGACAAACTTGGTCTTTTTTACCGTGGATGATCAACGTATCGACTTTGATGTTCTCGAGTTTTCCACGTAAGTCTTCGTCACGTAAGGCGATTGCTGACTGAATCGTACCGTGGGACGAAGCGGCGATACTAAGTCCATGGAACCATTGTTGGAGTGGTTCTGGATGTTCCTTCGCAAAGAAGATTTCCCCGAATCCTTTGAGCATCGACGGACGATCCTGTTTCGTGTCGGCAATCAACGCATCGACTTCTTCTTTTGTCATTCCGTATGGATAACCGTCTCGCTGTGTAAAGACAGGTGCTGCAGCTCCTGCGAGAACGAGCTTACTGACTTTTGAATCCCCGTATTGTAAGAGATAGGACAAGGCGATTCCTCCTCCCATCGAGAAACCAAGCAACGTGACGTTCGATAATTTCAGCTGTTCGATGACTTCATTGATATCGGACGCCATCGTCTTGTAATCATATCCCGTTGCCGGTGCATCTGATTTACCATAACCGCGATAATCGATTCCGACGTAACGGTATCCTTCTTCGACGAGCAGATTTTTTTGATACTCGAACATGTTATTGTTTGCCGGCCAGCCGTGTAGAAAGACGACTGGTTGACCCGATCCGACGTCCTCGACGTAAATCTTCGTGCCATCAACCGCTTGAATGAATGTACCCATCATAAAACCCCCATAGTAATAGATTGACCGTGCATGCATCTATTATTCCCGAGTCAAGGGATGTCAAACATCTTGATGTTAAAGCATTATAGAAAATTCTGTCTATTATAGAAATTATGGTAAAATATAGTCATTAAGATGAAGGAGGTTTTTCATGAGACGCTATATACATACCGGTATTCTCGCAGGCGCAGTCCTACTTGCTGGATGTGGAAAAGAACAATACTTAGACCTTACATATGATGCCAATTACTGGGGCGGTATTTCGACTACTTTTAATGGGCAAGAGATACCGGATCTCCCTAAAAAACAAACGGCTGCTTTATTGAAAATTTGTCAGCAAAAACCGGACTTGACGCGCTTACCTGATCGATATGTGCAACACGAAGGGTTTGACTTATACTTCCTGCCTCCGAATGTCCAAGGGCGCGAATTCCAACACGTTCGTTTCTTGTCAGATAAAAAAAGGACTATCTGGCGTGTCAGCCGATTCGCCACGCGGATTATGCGGTCCATCAGATCAAGCGAAGTGATTATCCATTCGTCGATTGGTCAAAACAACCGCTTAAAGCCAAATCGACAGTCGTTCGCTTTAAACCTGTCCCAAAAGAAATCACGGATCAACAAAAACAGGAAAACGAAGATCAGAAAGAAATAAAAGAGCTCGGACGGTACCTCTTCCCGTCCTATCAACTATCTTTGCCACCAGAAGGACAACTCGTCGTCTACATGAAAGAGAAAGGCAAAGATAAAGAACAAACACTCTTTGAGACGACCGAGTCACTATCCGGTTCCGAATTGAATTTAGCTTTTCGCGTTAGTCCGACTGGTGGTTTCCAACAATCGTCGATTGAGCTGATGTTCAGTGGTGACCGTGTCGGATTCCCTTCGACGATTCAAGAATATATGAATGGACAAATCTATCAGATTGAGCGGAAGCAACTGCTGGATACGATTGCGACAGGTCAGACCGTCCAGTTCGCGACCGTTCGGAAACAAGAGGACGGAAAAGTCGTCCAAGAAACATCGATTTATTTGCGTTTTAATAAAACTTATAAAAAACCTGTGAATTACGATTATGGATTCCTTCAAGCATCCTCAAGCAATTATGTCGGTTTCATCCATCAATCACCGAAACAGCTCATCGATAGCGATTATAAGTTCGTCTCAGCAATTCCTGACAAGCTAGCGAAAAAAATCGCTCAGGAATTAAAAGAGACCGAAGTGATGGAGCCACAAGGGACAAAACTAAAGCAGAAAAAATTGACGTTGATGCGCGAAGGGAAAAGCCAAATGTTCGAGCTATTCGAACGCAAACGCGCCAAAAAACTTGAAATCTATGTTGTCAAACCAGGATCAAAAAACGGTGCGAAGCTGTCGGGTACGACAAGTGAAGCACTCAGTGAGGTGCTCAATCAATGAACAAACGTTTCTGGATCGGACTCACACTCGGAGCAACGCTAGCATTAAGCGGTTGTCAAAGCGATGCGCCGAATTTCAAATGGGATTACTTATCGCAAATGTATGACGGAGGGCAATTCAACGAAAAAGAATCTCGTACCTTGTCAGCTAAAGAACGAACTGCCATCCAAAAAACGTGCGCGTCGAAAGTGAGCGATGCACCTACTGATTACGCTGTCGGCGATATCTATTCCGTCATGATGACGAATCCGTTCGAAGATTATGAAGGTCAAACCGTTCGTTACGTGAAAGCTGGAAAGAAGAGATATTTATATTGTCAGACATCGTTTAAAGGCGGGTACTATCCATTACCAAAGAAAGACGATGTCTTCAAGAAGACTGCTCTGACTCAACAACGGAAGAACTTTAATGTGAAGCCTACTGTATTAAAAAAAGACGACTGGTTTAATCCTGATGAGAAGATCGCAGATCATTCTGCTCGAACATTAGAACTTCCAGGATCAGGTTACCTCGTCATCGAGGCGACGGATGTCACAAAAAAAGATACACGTACGACGTCTTTCGTATATACGAATTCTTTGACACCGTTCACCCGTGATGTCGATCTCTATCTCGTCTACAATCAACAATTCGGTTCGACATACGACGTTTCGGTTCGAATACCACAGTTGTATGGTGGACGGCGTGCGGAACACCCGATCCATTCAATGAAACATCCAGGAAAGGTCCGGTTCATTCCGGGTGACGGAACACCCGAGCATTATGGAACGGTCATCGCAACGGAGAAAAACGGACGCGAATTCCGCTACGAATTATCGATTCGACACACGACGGAACAACCAACTGAACTCCAAGAACCGAATCAAACAACAGATGATCTTGTTGTGGATAATGAAGAAATGACGTTGATCCATCAAAGACAGTTCTCGCATGTCCGTTTTGAAGAAGATGATCAAGGAAATCGTATTTCGGAGAAAGGTCTCGATTGGGACCATATGATCATGATGACCAGTGATGAATCCGGGAAATTAAAAAAAGCAATCAAGACAAGTGAACAAGCTGACGTACGAGGAAAACGGGCGAAGTGGAAATATTTGACGTTCCGAGATGGAGTGAAAGGACAACAATACGAAGTTTATCTCGATAAGCGTGTCAAAAAGACCGATGTTTATTTAAAAGATCCGAAGCGTGACGTGTCGATTCACCTATCAGCGACAGGTCGTGACATCCTCCTTCCTTTGTTCGAGCAATACGAAAAATGACTCACGCCATGAAGACGAGATGTTGCAACAAATAAATCAAGGAACACCAGAAGATGAAAGCAATCCCCTCTCTTAACCACTCTTTACGCGTCAACGGTTCACGTAAGAAGGACACGCAAGCGAATAGTAAGACGAAGAAGTAGAGATAAATGAAGCCACCGCTCGTCAAGAAACCAAAGAGCAGGATCATACCACCGAGGACGGACAGGCTAGAGACGACAGGTTTACGATAGACCATGCGGTGTCACCTCGCTTCATCTAGTTTGTTAGATTATACCCAGATTACGGAAAAAAATCTATTGTAATGTACTAGACAACACCCCTTGAGAGGCGTCCTCCCAAGGGGTGTTGTTGTTTATTCCACGACGGCACTGTGATCAGCGACGATCGCATATTGCGTGACGGTATTCGACGTCACGAGCGGTTTGACTTCGGATGTTCCGTTATCCCGCTTATGGTGCACGCCTTTGTACGCTTGACTCTCTTGCCATGCATGGAATGCTGCTTGATTCGACCATGTCGTCATGATCGTGACGATGTCTTCTTCTTCCTGACTGATATCGACGAGGACTTGCATCCGGTGAAACCCTTCCATCCGTTCAATTCCTTTCGTCGTCTTAAAACGCGCTGCGACTTGATCTGCTGCACCTTTGACGACGTGTAACTGGTTCATGACGATCCACATGTTTACTTCCCCCTTTTTTCGTCTTTAGTATACTAAAAGTCATGGGTCGTAGAAAACACGGATGCGTTATCGCTTGTTGACACTCCCACGGCTAAAGCTGCAAGCCCACACCGTTGGTGAGGGGGGATTCTCAAGTGCTTGGCGGACTCAATCCATTTCTGCTTCGTCCGAGCCTTGAGGTAGGGGTGTGCCATCACCCCTCCTGAGACAGACCGTATAGGTTCTCAGGCTGATGGACTGTTACCATCCATCACAGGTGCGTATCGAATGTTCATCGCACCGACGGCGTCCCGATGTCCTTTAAACCCACAGGCACACGTGTAGACCCTATCCCTCACCTTGTTCCTGACGGAACAGGATGGCAGGTCTGACTCGTGTAGGCGGGGTTCACATACTCAACCTTGATGCCCGACAAGGCGGCTTTGTATTCGATGAAGGACGCGAGACGATAGAACGACCATGAGTGGAGGTTCTGGTTGTTTTTACGGCTTGTTCTTGCCGTCTGTCGGATGTTCGCCAAGAGTTCGAGGCGAATGACAGAGATTTTCTTCTGTCTTGCAAAATCGACGATGGCTCGGCTGACCTTGTGGTCCTTGTCCCGCATCCACCGCTGTTCCTTCTGATTGCGTCGTTTGATAGCCCTCGGCTTCTTCTTTTTGCCGAGTGCCTTCCGTTCCGCACGGAACTTGCGTTTCATATACTTGTTCTTACGACCGTTCCCGAAGAAACGGGTCGTGTCGTCATCGGTGACGGCGACCGCCGGCACTTTCAGTCCGAGGTCAACCCCCATCATCCGCACCCCCGTCCGAGGGACGGTCGGTACATGGACGGAAATCTGAGCAATCCACTTCCTTCCCTTCTTCGTGACCCTGAGCGTCCCGAGTTTGTTGGCAAGGAGTCGGGTATTCCGATTGTCCTTGTCAACCATGGGAGCACGGAATCGCATCTTCACGGACTTCCCGTCCATCCAAACGGGGAAGGAGATGCTCTCGAAGTCGAAGGAATAGTTCTGATTGTTCCAGACGCAGACCGGCTTTTTGAGGACAGGGATGCGTTTGAACTCCTCTTTCCTCGCCTTCTTGTAGATGCCGACGGCATCTCCTGCGAGTTGGTTCTTCACGGCGCTCGGAAGGGGGGTGTCGATGTCCTTGCTCGACCACCTCTTCCCGTCCTCGGAGGCGACCATGTTCGCCACGACTCGGTTGGCGGTCTGGATATAGGTCTTGCCCATCCTTTTTAGGATGGCATCCTGACGACGCGTGGCATAGATTCGAACTTCTACCGTGACGACTTGACTCATCTTTGACACCTCTTTCATCCTAATAATCAACTCCATTATAGATTTACTATAAATGCATTTCATCAGGAAGAACAGTCGAGGACATGCGGTGTCTGAAGACACCCCGTCTCCGAACTCGCTATCAGCCCACCCCTAAAGGAGTGGGCTTTCTCGCTCGTACATTCTGTAACGTCAAGCGCTGGATCGTCTCTTTTCCGTCTACGCTCGTCGCGATCATCTCGAAATAGAGCGAATGCGGGAAGGCATCCGGTAACGGTTGGACGGTATGGAAACGTTCCTGATCTGCTACCGACAAGGAACGTTGCATCGGACGAAGCGGCGCTTCGCCTTCAGCCGTCGTCTTATACGGCTCGAACCGGATCGATTTCATTTGTTTCGAACCATTCATGCCGTAGGCGACAAGGTATCGACCTTCGTCCGTCGTCAACAAACGACCTTCAAACCAATCCGACTCCCTCGTCTGTTTTGAGCGAATGATTCGGTCGATTCGTTGTGACTCATCGGTTTGTTGCAGGAGCAAAAACAAGCGGTCGTGCTTCGCTTCAAGATACGCAACGGCATAATGGTCAGATAGTCGTTCGACGAAGTAGACATCACGCGCTTCGACTGGTGTGTTCGTCATCTGTGTATATAACTGGGCGACTTGCTTCGCCGTAAAGGAAACGGTCTCTTGACGTGGATGCATCCCCGTCAGCGTTCCGAGCACGAGACCGAACAATAAGATGAGGAAAAGACGCCGTTTCATCAGTCAACCTGTTTGACGAGCAGATGGTAGCTCATCCCTGGTGGATAGTCATCGATTCGTCCGACTTCGACGAATCCCTGTCGCTCATAAAACGGAAGCGCTTGAAACGAGAACGTCTCGACGCGGATTCGCTGAACACCCGCTGCTCGTGCCCATTCCTCCAGTTGACGGAGTAACTGAGTACCGAGCCCACTTACCCGTTCCTCCTCGACGACGAAGAACCATTCAATATGTAACCAGCCCCAGTACATTTCTCCTGAGATGCCGCCGATCGATTGATCGTCACGCGTCGCAAGTAATGTGACGGCTTGTGTTCCCTCGGAGCGTTTCGTCGCATGAAATGGTGAATGCTCGACATTGTATTGACGCACTTGTTGTTGAAGCCAGTCCTGTCCGTCCTCATTTTCCTTAAGTTGAAATTGCAGCATGTCCAAACTCCTTTCTTGTTATAGTAATAATGGAGGTGAATACGATGGAACCCACGTTCCAAATTGATTGTACGAAGTGTTTTGGTTTATGTTGTACAGCACTCGCTTTTTCGAAATCCAGTGATTTTGGTCATGACAAATCGGAAGCAACACCGTGTCGTAATCTTGATACGGACTACAGCTGTCGGATCCATGACCGGTTACGTGACAGCGGCTACAAAGGCTGTACCGTCTATGATTGTTTTGGTGCTGGACAGCATCTGTCACAGCAGACGTTTCAAGGCGATGATGCGCCCAAGCGACGCCAAGCGATCTATGCTGCTTTCCCGAAGATGGTCCATTTATTTGAGATGATGTGGTACATAACCGACGGGAAACGCGATGTCACGCGTGACATCCACGATCAACTCGATGAGACACTTGCCGCACTGACCCGGTACGCGGCATTACCAGCCGATCAATTTGAACGACTTGATGTGATACCTGTTCGTCATACCATCCGACCACTCCTTGAGATGGTCGCCTCACGTGTTCAAGCTCAGTATAGCGGAAGACGCGACCAGACACCACGTGACTGGGTCGGAAAACAGTTACCCGGGCGTGATTTTTCAGGTGCCAGTGTTCAGAATCAGTGGTTGCTCGCGACGAACTTGTCAAATACCCGCTTGCGCGGGGTAAACTTTCTCGGGGCTGATTTGCGAGACTGTAACGTCAAAGGCGCGGATTTGACGGATGCGCTCTTTTTGACACAAGCACAAATTAATTCAGCGATCGGCAATGCGGCGACACAGTTACCGAATCGTTTACTTCGTCCATCCCATTGGCGTTAAACAGAACTGAACGATAAAGAGGCACGTTTTCGGTCGATTGATCCGAAAACGTGCCTCCTTTTGAATGCTTGTCATCGTTTACCGAGCGTAAAGCCATCAAAATAACGCCCGCCGAATGGTGCGAGATAAGCATCGATTAACGCGACGACTTCTCGTTGGTCATCCGATTGATAATACAACTCGAATGCCATTGTATGTCGGCTGGCATAGTCTTCGTCAAACTCTGCAAGAGCGCGAATCGCCCACTTCCCTTGTCCGATGTAGTAACGATTGGCACGAAGAACAAACTCGATACTCTGTTCATATAAACGTGACGCAATCGCTAGACCTTCTGCGCGGTTCGTCACACTTTCGAAATCGTCGAGCAAATCACTTAAAAAATAACGTGCGCGGTCTTGTTCCGAATTCGTCCACGCAACAGGTCCGTCCGTTAATTGGTGAGCCGCTTCCTGACGGATAGATGCAAGACGCGGATGATCCTCGATCGTCCAGCTGTCAGCAATCATTCGTTGCAGGGACGGGCGACCACGTTCCCGGTCACTCTCGAAAAAATGTGCAATCGTCTCAAAGGAATGGACGAATGCTTCGACCGGGACACCGTCATGGATGAACGACTCCCGGTACGCCTGACCTCGACTTGCTTCAAAAATGATCACATCGACATCTGATTGTGCGGTCGCTTGCCCTCGCGTATGGCTGCCGGCAAGTAAAACAGCACAGTGATTCGGGTAACGTGACGCAACGAGCGGCATGATCCAGTCGCACCACTCCATGCGTGTCCACTTAGTCTTCAACTTGTTCACCGATTCCGGAGAAGACGGCCAGTTCGTCACCCGGTACGGCAACGATCGTCGCGTCGGCTCGGTGTGGCGCGAGACCGATATCGATCGCCCACGATTCATAATATGTATCCGATCCGTTCAGGACGAGCGTTTGTCCGTTGCTAAACGTTAGGAATAAGTGCGGTGCCGTCTTTCCGATTCGCACACCGGTGATGCGTTCCGCGTGAAGTGAGACGATCAAATGTAACATCTCTTCTTTCGTCGCATGGCGGACGACCCAATCCTGTGTCGTCTCGACATCGCCGTAAAACAGACGGTCCGTCTCGATCCGTAGTCGTAGTTCAGGCGCTGTCGTATCGAACAGATTGATGAATTCGAGCGTGACGTAGCCTGCGACATGGACCGTCGCTAATTGTGTACCGATGAAATAGGTCGTCAAGAGCTGACGGGCGAGTTGATGATCTTCTTTGTTCATGATGAGCACCTCATTTAAAAAGAATGAATGGTATCGGGATGAGTCCGAGAAACTTACTTCCACTCAATTTACCACAAATTAGTCGATACGAACATGAGAAGAAAGGCATGTTTTCGGTTTTCTACGGCACGGAGGTGAGAATACGGTATACTGATGAGGAACTGACGTCGATCGTGATCGACAGAAAGGAGCTCCATCCATGCAATATTTCTACATGAGACCCTATCCGGATGATCCAGACTGTTCTATGCAACAAGCGGAAGCCGACAAGAGTGATGTGACGACACGTGTCATCGAGACGCATGATTCGGCTAAACGACGGACGGCACTCGAACAGATGCTTGAGGCACTTCAGACGGGAGACGAAGTCATCGTCTCGCATCTCTACATCTTAGCAGACTCGACGCGGCACTTGATCGAGTTGCTTGAGCACATGGAGACTCGTGGTGCGACGCTGTGGTCACTCCGCGAACAGATTCGGACGAGCGAGCGTGCCTCCTTATCGTTTCTTGAAACGGCCCGCCATCTCGTTCAGCTGCAAAGTGACGTCATCAGCATGTCGACGCGTGCTGGACTCTCTAAAGCAAAAGAACAAGGAAAGCAGACCGGTCGCCCCCGGAAGCCGGATGAAAATGCCCGCCGCGCGATCGCCATGTATCAAAGTAAAAACTATTCGCTCGCTGATATCCGCGAACAGACCGGTATTAGTAAAAGTACGTTGTACCGATATCTCGAAAGCGAGACAATCGATGCAACGGATAAAGGCTGACTCCATCATGGAATCAGCCTTTTTTTCAGCTATTTTGCTTTAAGGTGTTGCCGAGCCATTTTTGGAGGGCTTTTCCGCCTTCATAGAACGAGCTGTCTCGTAATTCATACGTATGACCACCTTGTTCAATCAAGTCGAGGAACGTATTTCCGACATCCCGGTTTTCCCATTTCCGCTGATCCGTCAAATACTTGAAACCGAAGTTACATTCGACGTTGAAGATGATGTGGAAGGGTTCCTTGAACGATTGGACGGCGCGGATCATCTCGATCAAGATCATCCGTTTTGGTGATGACGCTTCGAATGTATCGAATAAGGTCGTTCGGCGTCCGTGAAACTCGATGACGCGGATCGCGCGACCGGTATCCGCTTTAAAATCATAACTCGTCCGAATCGAGACGATGATCTCGCGTTGGTCTGGTTGTACTGGCATGGTATATCGCTTCCTTTCTCTCGGTCGATTATAGCATGGACCTGTTCGATTTTAATAGACATCGTCGATTCGGTCTCAAGAAGGATTGTCGCAACCTAAAATTTGTCTTATACTAAAATTACCAATACATAAAGGAGCGTTTTCGTGAAACATCTATTTTCGATACTCCTCTCGGCGAGTCTTTTGTTCACGGGTTGCTACTGCACCCTCGACGAACGAACGGACGAGCCGCACTTCAAATCACGTGCCCGCTCCATTTCCTCGTATCATACCTTCGACATCGAATATGCGAAAGGACTACGGAAGGAGCAAGTTTCGAACCGAACGGTCACCGTGACGGATTCGAATGGCGAGCGGATGCAAACGGAGATTGAAGTCCTAGACGGCAAAGAAATCCGAATCAAACCACCGCGCTCTGGATACAAAAAAGGACGTCGCTACATCATCCACATTCGGGATTCGATCGACGCCCGCAAACAAGTCCATACGAATACGATTCGGGAACGAACCTTCACTGTCGACCGCTGACAGACAAGGTTCGTTTTTTTATTTGGAACGAGCCGGAAAGACGGTGTAACTCATCGAGATGACCCCATCGATCACGAGGACGAGCCCCCACAGTTGTAACGTCCGTAAGAGACTCTCCGTCTGCTCAGCATCTCCCAGCCAGAGAATCATGGCACCGAGTAACGTACCACCAATCAAAAAGGCCAGGATGTGTCGATAGAAACCGTTGCGTTCCCGTCGCGCACGCGATATCCGTTCTTTTGCTACGTGCTCTTTTAGGACAAAACGGCGGTAGACTCCATCCGCCCAGGCAATCATTTGTTTCCCAAATGCAAGTGAGACGCCGATATAGATCGCAGCGAGACCGTGCGCGAGCGTTGCTGTATTGCCGCGACTTAAGTCAAACACCGTTAAGACCAGTAAGACGATATCAATCACCGGTGACATCGCCATCAATCGAAAACCAAGCTTCTCTCGTCTGAATCCATAACGCACGATCAGTCCGGCGACAATGAATACCCAAAATAGAATCTCACAACCGACGATTGCCCACGCGACGAGTTGCATATCAATCCTCTCCTTTTTTAATACGACTGTATCATAAAGATAACACCTCTTTCAGTGCTTGACTAGTCTTTTTAATACATTCGTGCTAAAAAAGATGATATACTTGAGACATGCCAAAACAAGTCAATCACGAAGAACGCAAACGCCTCATCGCCGAAGCGACGTGGCGCACGATTTCTCAAGTCGGTATTGAACAAGCCAGTGTCCGGACGATCGCCAAGGAAGCGGGACTCTCACTGGGTGCCTTGCGATATTACTTCACGACCCAGGACGAGTTGCTCCGCTTCTCGATGGACCTCGTCCAAGAACGGGTCCAAGCACGCATCACAACCATTTTCGAGAAAGGAGGAACCCCGGAAGAAACGTTATGTGACGTCTTACTTGAGGTCTTACCTTATGCACCCGAGCATCAGCTCGAGATGCAGGTCTGGTTTCAATTCATGATGTCCGCGTATTCATCGCAAGCGACGGAAAATCCGGACGATATCTACCATATGGTTCAAGTACTGTTGACACAGATTCCGGACGGTACACTCCGCGCGGGCTTAGACATTGCGCTTGAGAGTGAACGGCTCGCAGCACTCGTTGACGGGTTAGCCTTTCATGCTCTGTTTCGACCGGAACGATTACCAAAAGAACGCCTGCGTCATGTCCTCGTCCATCACTTGAACGCCCTCTTCGTCCGTCCTTTAGCGATCGACGACAAATAACCCGCTGTTCCCTTTGCGCGCGAGGGAAACAGCGGGTTTTTCATCGTCTTGCTTCTACGAGAATCAACGATAAGGAGCGAATCAAGAAGAAGGTCAAAAACGCTGCCCAGACGCCCTGATTTCCAAAAGTCGGTGTCAACAGGAGGACGACCGCAAAACCAATTCCTGCTTGAATCATTGAGTTCCGGACCGGTGTTGCTTCAACCCGCCCGGCAAAGATGCCTTCGTAGATCATCACCCAACCGGCAAGGAGCGGTAGGATGATGATCCAGAAGTAATAATCGTCCGCCGCATTTAGGATTGCCTCTTCTGAAGTGAACAACTGAAGGAGCGGTGTCTCAAGGAAGAGGAGCACCAGTGACCAGAAGACGACCGAGTAGAATCCAAACGTCCGTGCCAAACGGACACTCGTCCGGTATCCTGCCTGATCTTGATGCCCTCTCGCCCGACCGACGAGAACCGTTGACGCATGACCGAGTCCACCGAACCAGTAAGAAATCAGATACTGGATTTGTAGCAGAATCGCGTTGGCTGCGAGGATATCCGGTCCGAATTGTCCACCAGCACGTGTGAACCAGCCGGTGACGAGTAGAAGGAAAATCGTGCGAATGAACAAGTCACGATTGACTTGAAAGAATTGACGGTACGCTTGCCATGCCGTCAAGGCACGCCATTCATCATGCGTCATCGATAAATGACCACGGATCAGGTACAGAGCACAGACGACGATGCTGATCTCCGCGATGACGGTCGCAACCGCAATTCCAGCAACACCGGCATTCAATCCGTAGACGAATCCGATATCGAGAACGACATTGACTCCTGTACTAAACAATTGGACGAACAAGGCGTGCTTGACCTGACCGGTACCAATCAACCAGCCGAGTAACGCATAACCCATCAACACGAACGGTGCGCCAATCATCCGGTATGAAATATACGTCTTGACCGCATCTAGCAAGTCAGCGGGTGGTGCAAGTAAGTACAGTCCGATTTGCTCGAGCGGCTGTCGGAACAACAGGATGAGCAGACCGATACAAGCTGCTAAAAACAGCGGTCGGTAAAGTGACGTCCGTAAGGCGTGCACGTCATTCGCCCCACTTGCTTGGGCGCTGAATCCTGTCGTACTCACTTTTAAGAAACCAAACAACCAGTAAATCGTATTGAAGAAGACGGCTCCGACAGCGATGCCTCCGATCGCCCTCGGATCACCGGATTGACCGATGACGACGGTATCGGTTACACCAAGTAAGGGTGTCGCAATACTTGAGAGAATCAGCGGATAAGCGAGTAACCAGTACGTTTTGTGGGTCGGTTGTGCGTTCACCATGTTCCGGCCTCGACGAATCGTTGGGTATACGCGCTACCTGATTCCAATCGATCAATCAAATCAACAGCGCGACCGTCACGTAAGACGAGTGTTTCCGAACAGAGGCGCCGGATGAAATCAATATCGTGCGAGATCAATACAAGACTGACACCGAGTGTCTGCTGCAAGCGTTCCAGTAGCTCGATGATCTGCGCCCGAGAGACGACATCAAGTCCCGTTGTCGGTTCATCCATCACGATAATGTCGGGTTCGATCGAAATCGCGCGGGCGATCGCGGCACGCTGAATTTGTCCCCCACTCAATTGATGGGGCACTCGATCGAATAACTGCTCCTCGACCCCGACAGCAAGTGCGAGGGCTGTAATGAGATTTTCTTCTGACGTCGCTGGGAAATGCCGCAAGATCGGACGATGCCGACGAAACGGTTCAAGAATCGATTCCCGCACCGTCCATTCTGGATTAAAGGAAGCGAGAGGATGTTGAAAGACGGCTTGAATAGCTCGTCGCTCGTTTCGGTGCCCACTCGGAAATGCCTTTTCATGTAAGGAAATCAAACCATGCGTGGGTTTGAGCAGACCGAGAATCAATCGTCCGAGTGTCGTCTTGCCACCCCCACTCTCCCCGATGATGCCAATTGACGCCTTTTTCGTCACGTGAAATGAGATATTCGACAAGATAGACTGACTCTTTATCTGATAAGTAAGATCTGTTACGGATAAGACTGGTGACATGAACTCTTCCTTTCTTCCAGTGATGTACGATGCGCTTGCATCAAGCTCATCGTGAACGGATGACGACTTTGCTCGATCATCTGTGGTGTTCCCGTCTCGACGATTCGTCCATCCTGCATTAAGACGAGTTGCTCTCCATAATGTAAGGCAGGTCCTAATTCGTGGGTGACGAACAAAATCGTTGCCCCGTACTGGTGTTGGTATTCGGTCAACCAGTCGAGTAAACGACGTGTCAACACAGGATCGAGCGCCGTCGTTAGTTCATCCGCTAAAATCAATCGTGGTTTTAAGGTGACGGCAAACAGGATCGCGAACCGTTGCAATTGCCCACCGCTCAACTCTCCTGGATATCGGTCCAACCAGGTCGGGTCCAACTCAAGCGTTCGCAAGACGTCATCGATGTAAGGATGATCCATCTTTCGTCCATGTGCGCGATATGTATCCCGTAACATCTGACGCATCGTCAAAAACGGAAGAAACGCATCGGTATACTGCTGTGGTATGTAACCAATATCGAGACCACGCCGAAGAGGTTCGTCCGAGATGACTTCTCCGCTCGACGACATCCCGTCCGGCAATCGATCCAGTAATCGTTTAAGCAAGAGCGTCTTACCGCTCCCGCTCGCTCCGACGAGACAGATGAATCGATGAGCTGGTAACGATAGATTCATGTCATGCAGAAGGACGTGTTTCGCCCGAACGTGTAAGTTCCGAATCTGAATCATTTACTTGTCCTCCTTTTTTCTTCATCCACCGTGTCCATCCCATCGTCATAACGACGGTCAAGACGATGCACGCACCTGGCAAAAGCATGAGCCGGGGTGCGGAACTGAAATAGGGACGTCCTTCATTCAACATCGCTCCCCACTCTGGCAGTGGTGCTTGGACACCAAGTCCAATATAAGAGAACGCTGATAAGAATAAGATGACTTTGCCGACATCCAAACTCATTAAGACGACGACTTGCCGGATGATAGGCGGAAGGATGTGGCGTCGTAAGATCATCCTGTCTGTTAACCCATTGATGCGTGCCATGCTGACGTATGGCTTTTGCATCGTCTCGGTCACGAGTGTTTCACTTAATCGCGCGTAGGAAATCCATTTAATGAGCAGAATCGCAAAGATTAAACTTCGAGGACTGGCACCCAATAGTCCGGCGATGACGAGTGCTAGAACAGTGTCCGGGAAAATCACGAGACCATCTTCTAATCGATGAATCACCCGCTTGAGACGTCCATCATAAAAACCGGCTAGACAGCCAAGGCAGGTACCGACGCATGCCGTGAGCAACACCGTAAGCAGGCTGAAACCTAAGGATATCAAACCAGCTAAAAAAAGACGAGCTGCGAAATCTCGTCCTAAACCGTCTGTTCCGAGCCAATGTTCGAATGAAGCAGGCTCAAGTCTCTTTGCTACGTTTGTATCAAATGGACTAACATATACGGTATATGAAATAAATAGTAGGAGACATCCTCCGAAAATGAGCCATGTTTTTTTCATGTGTGTATTCCCTTCTGCCAATCTGGTCGTAACGCCCGGTTTAACGACCGGATACCTTGATGCAAGACAAGAATGATGCCTGTCGTCAGCAAGATGTACCCTTGAATCAGTGGGTAATCACGTTGCAAAATCGCATCGACCATTAACTTTCCGACACCTGGATACGCGAACAGGACTTCGAGGACGACGACACCTCCGGCAAGACTGCCGAGCGTCAGACCGAAAACGGACAGAACCGGCGGCAAACTGCCGCGTAACGCATAACGCCAAAGGATCGTCCGCTCGGATATGCCACGCATCCGTGCCAACTCGATGTACGGTTGGCTCAGTTCACGGCGTAGATTCAGTCGAATCAATGGAATATAGACGCTCGCAAGTGGAAAGCCGAGTGATAGAGCTGGGAGGACGAGTGACGTCATCCCCTCCCTTCCCATTACAGGTAACCATCCGAGACGGACGGCAAACAGGTCGACGAGCAACAGACCGATCCAAAAACCAGGCACGGCCGCTCCACTCATGCTGACAAGGTGCGCAAGACGAACGATACTTCGGCGCGTCGTCAAGGCGCTACCGATTCCAAGGGGTAAGGCGATCAATAAGGCGATCGTAAGACCACCAAGTGCCAGCTCCGCCGTCACAAGATAACTCTCTAACAACATCTCGATGACCGGTCGCCCCGTTTGCAACGAGTTTCCGAGACGCAAGGTGAGTATGTCTTGCAGCCAACGAATGTATTGAACGAGCAACGGCTGATCGTATCCTAATTCACGGCGCGCGGCTTCGATTTGTTCGGGCGTTGCTGATAATTCATCGATATTCAATAACGTCAAGACCGGATCACCCGGCAGTAACCGCAGCAAGACAAAACAACCGAACGTGATGAGTAAAGTGAATAGACTCAGCGACAGCAGTCGTTTGACGATGGAACGCATCAATCGTTCACCTGCAGCGTATTCGTGATCATATAGTACTCACTTTTTTCTGTTTTCCATCCTTTAACGCGTTTGCCGTCGTAGGCAACGAGAGTCGATGGATGGAGGAGAAAACTATTATAGCGGCGTTCATCAACGTAACGGGCAATCTCTTCAGCAAGAATCGATCGATCCTCGACCTTTAACGTCCGGTTCAACGTCTCGATCTGTTTCGTCAACTTCGGATCCGCGACACGACTGAAGTTCAGTCCCCCGTTCGGATGATAGGTCGCGTTTAAATAATAACCAGCATCCCCACGCGGAGCTGTCAGATTGCTGTACGTCGCGATATCCCAGTCCCGGTTACTCGCCATGTATTCTTCTGGGACATCGATCTGTTTAATCGTGATTGTCACACCAATCTTTTTCGCGTCATCTTGAATGACTTGGGCAATCAACGGCAGGTCTGGTCGAGCCGCATACGTCAATAAAGTCAGTTTTAAAGGACGACCGTTCTTTTGCATCCGTCCGTTTTGTTTTGTATAACCGGCTTGTTTGAGCCATTCCTCAGGCGTCTTCTGCACTTGTTGCGGGTAGTCCGGAGCAAATGGGAATGACGAGAGGAATGGACCACGCGCTGGCACCGCATATCCTTGGAGGACGTGATCAACGAGTTGCTTTCGATTGATCAAAGCATCCATTGCCTGTCGGACTTCAAGAAATTGCATCGGACCGTTCGCGACATTCATCGTCAATTGATGGACACGGAACGTATCCGTCGCTTGGACTGTCAAACCTTCAGACTTCAATTTCTTGACACTCTCGATTTCCGGACGATAGACGATGTCTGCCTGTCCGGCACGCAAAGCGTTCGTCCGTGCGCCAGCGTCTTCGTTGAAAACAAAATCAACGGAATCAAGTTTCGCTTGTTCTTGCCAATAGGACTTAAAACGTTTTAACTCGACTTTTGTTCCCGGAGCGAACCGCTCGACTTGGAACGGACCTGTTCCCATCGGTTCTTTCGTCACCCCGCTCGCCTTCGTGTCGATGATCGCTGTGTTTGGATTAACGAGTTCCGAGATGAACTCCGGATACGTCGTCTTCGTTTGGATGAGCACATCTGGTCCATCCGTTTTGATCGTTTCGATGTTCAAAGCATTCTTGACACCTGGATTTTCGTCGATCGAGCGTTCGAGAGACGATTTAACGGCGTCAGCATCAAGTTGTTTCCCGTTATGGAACGTCACGTCTTTCTGTAAGACGATCCGCCACGTTCGCTTTCCTTCATAGGACCATTTCTTAGCAAGCCACGGCTCGACTGTCAATTGTTCATCATCAAGACGGACGAGCGTCTCCGTTACCCCCGCGCGAAGCGGAACATAACTGCTGTCCCGATGCGGATCGAGTGATTGTGTCGCAAAGTTATAGACGAACGTCAAATGGTTTTGCTCTTGTGGCGTATCAGAGGAGGCACAACCGGCAAGTGTCAATCCGAGGAAGACACTACCAATGAGGCTCGCTGTTTTATATGTAGACATTGTTCTCCACCTTTAATTCGGAATAATTACGTTTTACATCATATCGTAATGATTCCGATTTAACAAGCGTCTTTTCTATTTCTCTATATTGATGAAGTCATCAAAAAAATACCGAATCGTCATCGAGCAACCTGCTCGTACGATCCGGTATCGGTGGATGCGTTATAAGACATCGACGAATTGTTTTGCCTGACGCTCGAGTTGTTTCGCTGAATCAGCCAACTGATCGAACTCACTGACCGTATGCTCGAGTTGACCCGTACTGTCCTTAACCTTGGACGAAATCCGCTCGATGCTGTGCGAAACGTCCTCGATTCGTTCAACGATCCCTTCAATGTTGTTCTTGATTTCCCCGATTGAGTGAGAGACTTTGTTCGACAGGTTTCGGACTTCGGTCGCAACGACATCGAACCCGCGCCCATGTTCACCGGCACGCGCCGCCTCAATTGCGGCATTCAAGGCGAGCAGATTCGTCTGCGCCGCGATATCACGGATTGTCTTGACGATGTTGGTGATCGAGTTCGCATCCTTCCGTAAGGCAACAAGGCTCGACAGGTTCTCGACGGACTCCGCTTCGACTTGTTGGACCGTCGCCAGCACGTTCAGACCGTCTTGTCGACCACTTTCCGATTTGACCGTTAAGAACGCGGATGTCTCGTTGAGTTCAGCCGCCATCCGTAAGACATCCTGCTGGCGAATCGTGATGTCCGATGCAATTTTCGAAACCCCGACGACCCGGCGTCCGTCATCGGAGTAGATCGGCATATACGTCGCTTCGAGCCATTTCTGTTGCCCATCGGCAGCCCGGCGTTCAATCTTGTCCTGATACGTGATTCCTTGCATCAACTTGCGCCAAAACAACTCGTAATCCGGACTGTTAACATACGCCGGAAAACAAAGATCACGGTGATATTTACCGATTAGTTCGTTTACCTCATACCCCATCGTCCGGGCAAACAGCTCATTGACATATGCAACTTTCCGTCGATCGTCAAAGCGGATGATTGCTAGATTTTGTTCGATTGCTCGAATGACTTGTGTGTCGGTGACGTGTGCTGCCTGTTCCTGCATCGACATGCCGATTCCTCCCTGGATTCAAACTCAAGGTCATAATGCGCCTATTGTCATATTATCCCTTATATCGACAAGTTCCTGCCATTTTAAACTGTAATCCAGTAAATAAGATATGATTTTTAATACGCGCTCCATCCGCCGTCCGCAACGACGATTGCCCCGTTAATGAAACTCGCCTCGTCAGACACGAGGAACAATGCCAATTTCGCGATCTCATCCGGCTGACCGGTGCGTGGATTCAGACCCATACCAAGCATTGCTCGTCCCATCCCGAATTCATTCAGATTCGTCATCGATTGCCCAATGTTCGTCTCGACGGCTCCGGGTGCGATCCCGTTACACCGAATCCCCTCTCCAGCATAAAAGAAGGCAGTATTTTTCGTCAGACCGATGACGGCATGTTTGGAAGCCGTATAGGCTGCACCTGCTCGAGCACCGTTCAGACCACCAATCGAGATGTTATTCAAAATGACGCCACCTTTTACTTCCTTGAAATGCTTGACTGCCTCACGCATCAGACGCATCGTTCCTGTCGTATTGACCGCAAAGACGTGATCCCAGCGCTCATCCGAGATGTCTTCCACTCCCTCCATTCCGTCCATGATACCGGCATTGTTAACGAGAACGTCCAATTTTCCGTACGCATCGATTGTTTGTTTGATTAGTTCTCTTGCCGCGCTAGGATTGGCGATATCACTTACAACAGCCATTGCTTCTCCACCTGCTGCCTTGATGTCAGAAACAACCCGTTCGACAGTTTCTAAATGGATGTCCGCCGCGACGATTCGCGCGCCTTCTAGTGCAAACAATTTAGCCATTGCTTCTCCCATTCCTGAGCCGGCACCAGTGACGATGATCGTTTTTCCTGTTAGTCGCATCGTGCATCATCCTTTCGTCTTTCGTGATATTAAACTATTCCCGTTCTCATCATCAAATACATCAAACGTCGTGTCGATTCCATGAAAAAAAGACCCGACGAGTTCGTCAGGTCTTATAGATCGTACGTTGTAATTGGTTCATCGCGACGTCAGCGTTTAGTTGCTGCCCGGTTTTCACAGATCCTCGGAACATGCTCGGATTAAATAATTTAAAATGATGATTAATCCAGTTGTGTCGATAGATTTCGTGTGCTTGTTTTACGATGTCTTCGTCTGACAACTGTTTCATGTCTATTTCTACGCAGTCGAAATCATCTACACCGAATTCGAAACCACAGCATGAACAAATTTCATTACTCCCCGCAAAGTGTTCATAATATGGCGGGTTTTCGAGTTTATCCCATCCACATACAGAACACATATAATACGATTCGTTTTGATTCAAAGATGTGATGCCTCCTTAACAAATGATCATTCCTATATCGATCGTACCCCATCTAACCGTTCCTTATGAGAATTACGTTAGTTGATGAATACATGAAAAAAGACCCGACGAGTTTGTCGGATCTTTTGACTTGCTTATTGCAATTCGCGGTTCTTTTCTTCTTGTTCATTGTTTGATTTATTTTTTGCTTCAAATTCAGCACGTGTCATGACGTCCTCGACGTGCATATTGACTTCGACGACTTCAAGACCAGTCATGTCGCTGATTGATTTTTTGATTTTAGCGACCGTCTCTTGGAAGATCGACGGAATGTTTTTACCGTATTCAACGATGACTTTTAAATCGAGTGCGACTTGGCGTTCTCCGACTTCAGCGCCGATTCCTTTTGTGATGTCTTCCGTGCTCCGGAGACGATCCGTCAGTCCACTCATGAATCCACCACTCATTGACAAGATACCTGTCACTTCGTTTGACGCAATCCCAGCGATTTTTTTGATGACTTGATCTTCGAACGTCAATTTATTTTCGCGTACCACTTCGTTTTGAGTTGTTGTGTTTACTTCGTTTGTCATTTGAAATCTCTCCTTTGAATGTTTAGTAAGTTATATATGAATCAGTCCCGTTGAAAGAACTGAATCCACCCTTCAATATCGAGCGCACCATCGCGCCATTTTCCAATCAAGAATCCGATCGCCGCGAAGGCTACGATAAGGATTGTCGGACCGAAGCCGATCGTCAAGAATAAGACGGCGAGGATCAGACCGGCAAGTCCTCCGATCAGTCGAAACCGATACGGATAGAGTGCTTCTCTTGTCTTCATGTTCCCTCTCCTCCTTTAGACGACACGTTCCGATGTTTTCGTTTTCGTGTCACTGATCGTGACTTTCGTACTCGTTACCGGCAACTCAAGTAAGGATTCGACGGCTTGTTTAGCACGTTCTTGAATATCCTTCGCAATCGTTGGTAATCCTTCTTGTCCGAAGACCGAGCAGTCGACTTTCAAGGCGACCGTCTCTTTTTTCGAATGGATATCGGCGTGGACACGCGGTGTCCGTACGCCACCAATCCCACGAATCGACTCTAACGCCGTCCGTTCGATCGTTTCCTTCGAAATCGTGATCGTTCCGTCACCCGTTTGGATCAACAGACGTTGACCTTTTGAGCGGCTGAATAATCCTGTGAATAATAGAATGACGAATACGAATGCTAAAAATCCTCCGATGGATAGAACGGTATAGCTATACCATTGCTGATCCTGCCACTGCTCGATTAACGAACTGAGCCGTGGAACATCATACACACCGAGCACAAGCAGCCCGACACTGACGAGTCCGAGTATGCCTATGATGACGAGTAAGAATCGATTGAACCCATTCATCTGCACCTCTCCTTTACGATTGTTAATTTCTTTCACCTAGGTGATTCAACACATGAACTATTATGTGTATGATGTGTTTATTCCCGTTCATTCGAACCCGAAACATTTACATACACTTTTGTTAAAATGTTCATACATTCTGATTATTCAGACTATAATCAACGAAACAAGTGGATTATTTACTATATTTAACGAAAAAAGACCTCTTTCAACTAAAAAGAAGTCAATAATCTAATTCATTTATCATCTCTCGTATACTTCGTCAATACGTTTTTTGAAAATGATCACTCTACTTCGATCGGAACGGTAAAATAACCGTTTACTTCTTTCCACCCCGCTTTGATCTGGTAGACATATTTTCCAGGGGTCGTTGGCAAAGTGATATTTTCGACGTCCTGAAACGTCTCAAGCTTTTTTCCATCTGTAATCGACCACAGTTCAACGGCGACAGATTTCGGATAGGGACCACTTTGAAAAAGAATTGACATCTGTTCTTCTGGTGCAACACGTTCACCTTGTTTCTTTTTTACTTGTGCAACTGGTCCGACCTTTACATCAGACGTCTCCCCTAAAAAAATCCAGACCACGTATAGGTTCCTAAGTAGACCTTTGCTTCACGATTTTCAATCGTCACGTCAGGTGCTGGTGGTTGATGGCGGAATGGATCCAGTGAGAAGAGTAACCCTAAACTAATCAGCAATATTCCAATAAACGTTTGTTGTTTCACGAGGCAACCTCCTACACAATGTTTTCAAATCAACAAAAGCGGCAATACCTTTCAAATAGTACGTTATTCAGAAGGAGGAGTTCAGATGATTCAAGATAAAGTCGTCATCATTACAGGAGCATCAAGCGGGATTGGGGAAGCAACCGCTAAAGAACTTGCAAAACAAGGCGCTAGACTCGTTCTTGCCGCACGTCGGGAAGATCGTTTACAAGAACTCGTCAAAGCCGTTGAAGCAGAAGGTGGTCAAGCCGTCTATCAAGTGACGGATGTCACTGATCGCGAGCAAGTCGATGCACTCGCTAAACTTGCGAAAGACAAGTTCGGTTCTGTTGATGTCATTATCAACAATGCTGGATTGATGCCACTATCACACCTCCATAAGAATCAGCAAGACGAATGGAACACGATGGTCGACGTCAACATCAAGGGTGTCCTACACGGGATTGGCGCAGTCTTGCCGTACATGCGTGAGCAAAAAAGCGGACACGTCATCAATATCTCGTCCGTCGCAGGTCATGAAGTCATGCCGTCAAGCGCCGTCTATAGCGGTACGAAATTCGCCGTTCGTGCGATCACGGAAGGTCTCCGCAAGGAAGAATCGGTCGACAATCATATCCGCGCAACAATCATCTCACCGGGAGCGGTCGATACAGAACTGAAGGACCATATCTCGGATGAAGAGATCAAACAAGGAATCGGTGACTTAAAAGCCATCGATGCGAGTGCGATTGCGCGTGCCATCGCTTATGCCGTTAACGAGCCAGAGGATGTCGCGATCAACGAGATCTTGATCCGTCCAACCGCTCAACGTTAATTAAATCTAGATTTGTAGACAAGACCCCTCATTAGCCGTTTGGATAATGAGGGATCTTGTTATGTTTAAAGTAGTCGTTCCGCGATGAGCTGGTACGATTGCAATCGCTTTTTTTGATCAAAGGCATTATTGATCAGTAAAAACTGATCCGTTTGATAACGCGTTGCTAAAGCCTTCAGTTCACGTTCGACGATGTCCGGTGTCCCAACGATCGCCCGCCGTCGATCTTTGCGAATCCGCTCCGTTTGTACGTCATTCCAGACCTTTGCTTCTGTCGTCGTAAACGACGGAACGATTGAATTCCCGAGTCGGACGCCTTGAATCCAGGCATCTTGTGTCCGAGCGAGACGCTCTGCTTCTTCTTGTGTCGGGGCACAGATGACGAAGACACAGACGATGACGTTCTTCCCGCCTGCTTCGCGATATGTCGAAAGCGTCTCTTCCCAACGATCCGGATTAATGAAGTGACCAAACACGAGACCACGGTCTTGTTCTGCTGCAATCCGCGCACTACGTGGCGACAGACCCAGGATTGAAATTGGCGACGGTTGTCGGTCACGCGGTGTCGTCTTGACGATCCGGTACGGGTGTCGATTCGATAGACTGTCTGTCAAGAAGCCCGCCGTTTCATTGACAAGTCGACTAAACTCAGTCGCTCGGTTTTCTTCTCCATCCGTCAACGCAAGTCGTGTCCGCTCACTCCCACCTGGCGAATTGCCGATTCCAAGTTCGATTCGCCCCGGATAAAACGCATCAAGTGTCGCAAAACTCTCGGCGACTTTCAGCGGATGATATTGCGGTAACAGTATCCCTCCTGATCCAAGCTTGATTGTCTCGGTCTGCGCACCCATTCGGGCGATGAACAGTTCCGGTGCCGCACTGAGCAACCCGTTCGTATTATGATGTTCTGCGAACCAGTACCGTTCATAACCGAGTCGCTCGGCTTCTAAGACGAGTCGTTCCGTCGCTTCCATCGTCGCTTCGACCGTATCGCCTTCATGTAACGGTACTTGATCGAGTATTCCAAGTCGCATCACACATTCCTCCTCTACCCTATTAGTGTAAAGGGTGATGGAAAGGAGTTCAAAAACGAGGCTCAGACACGAACGAGACGATCTTCGATGATGACGCCATCTCGCATCTCAATCGTCCGGTTCGCTCGTTCCGCAAGTGCCGGATCGTGGGTGACGAACAAGACGCCGCAGCCCTTCTCTTCGTTCAACGACCGTAAGAGATTGAAGATGATTTCCCCCGTATCCGTATCGAGGTTCCCTGTCGGCTCATCGGCAAGTAACCATTTCGGTTCATGGACAAGTGCGCGGGCAACAGCAACCCGTTGTTGTTGTCCACCAGAGAGTTGCGACGGCAAACTGCCCGTTTTATCGGCGAGACCCACTTGCGCGAGTAACTGCTCGGCGCGTTCTTTTTTATCGTATGGTACTTTTCGACCGAACAGTGGCGCCATGACATTCTCAAGCGCCGTCAGCGTCGGAATCAAATGAAACTGCTGGAAGATGAAGCCGATGTTTTCGAACCGGAAGTCGGATAATTCTTTGCTGTTTAATTTGTTGATCGGTTTCCCGTCATAGTGCAACTCCCCGCTCGTCGGACGATCGAGCGTTCCGATTAGACTGAGTAACGTCGACTTTCCAGAACCAGATGGTCCGATAATCGAGATAAAATCACCCGCTTCGAGTGTCACGTCGATATCTTGTAACGCATGTGTCTCGACACCGTCTCCTGAAAATGATTTCCCCATCTGTTTACATTGAAATGTGCCTTCCATATGTAACCCTCCATTTATTCGTGATAACGTACTATTCAAGAATTTATTGGGAATTCCTTCAAAATGAAAGGAAATAAAAAACAGTATTCTTGAGGAACAAGAATACTGTCAAGAAACACGTGGTTGAATGGAAACGAAATTTTTGCGATAGATGATCTCGTACGGTAAAACGAACAACAGACAGGCAAGAGCCGTGAACTGAATCATGCTGCCGATCGGTGGTAAGGGAGATAGCGAAGCTTCGTGCCACGCTTCATATAGACCGATGAATAGAAACAAGACGACGGCACTCGTCGTCACGTAAATGAGTAGACGAAGAGTTAACGGATAGTGGCGAACAATCCATAACATCGGTAAACCAAAGATAAAATAGGATAACGTCATCGCAAACGTTCCGAACTGATAGACGATTTCAAAATCGATCGTCGTCAAGAACGAATACGCCGTGAACGCTAAGAACGAAAGAATCGTCACGACAGCCGCATAACTGATCCAGCGCAAACGGTTGGCTCCTCTCCTAAATGTCATTCCTGTGCGCGCGATCGCGACAGAAACCGGATATGTACAATTAGTGTAGGCAGTCCGATTTCATTTGTCAATTGTCTTCAGATTGACTTATTCAGTCTCTGTACGATTGCATTGGAAGCGAATTCATTGAATAATGGAAAAAAGGAACTAGGAAAGTGAGGTTTTACCGATGGAGGAACCATTAACGATGTTTCGTGACCGCTTTGAAGCTACTTCTGACCTGCACGATGGTCCTTCGTATGACGAGGTCGAATCACGTCTGACGTCATCGAAACGAGCAGCACTTGCTTGGATGGAAGAGACGGGCGGCAAGCCGAACGTCTTAAAAATGGAAGGAAGATTCGTCATCATCGACACTGCCAAAGAAAGTCCCTCAGGTCGCCGAAGTGTCTGTTTGGATGAGTCCGCTCGACTCGGTCGAAAGAAAAATACGCCGGCAGCAAGTGTCGAGTCGATGATTGAGAAGCTAGAGGTGCACCTCTTAACACCAGAGCAGTATCAAGAATTGCAGACGCAGTTTTCGTTTGACGAAAAAACCTCCAGTTGGCTTGCGACACCGGACGCAATTCGTCATAAAGGCGGCGCCTTGTTCGGAGACCGTCGTTATGAGACAACGTTCATCTATCACAACGGGGCGGATTCCTATTATGCAAGCCGAGGATTTCGTGTCTTCATTGAGCTAGACTAATCAAAAAACACGCTACGATTGGAGTAGCGTGTTTTTTGTAAATTACAGGGAATAAAACCCAATTATGATATGATGGTCGATGAGTAGAGGAGGTGGACGTCATATTTGTATTGGGATTGATTGTAGGTGGTCTTCTAATGTTGATCAGTTTCCGGTTATTCCGCCAGCAACAGCCGGATACGATCGCATTGTGTAAAGATATCTTCTACGTGTTCGAAGTGCAGCCGGAATATCGGTTTCGTTATATCAGTCCTTCCCTCGATGACCATATGGGGAAAGGCGTGGCAGCAGCCAGCTACATGGATCCAGACGAGTGTTTCGCACGCATTCATCCGGAAGACGTCGAAGTCTTGATGTCGAAGATTTCGGGCGATTGTGACTACGAGCAGCCGTTTCGGCAACGCTGGCGGACGAATGACGAAACGTATGTCTGGTTCGAAGAATATGCGACGCCGATTCGCGAAAATGGACAGATCGTTGCCATTCAAGGTGTGATCCGCAACATTGACGAGCAGTTGAAATCACAACAGGCATTGCTCGATCAATACCGGATTGATTCCTTAACGCGGCTCGGTAATCGACACGCCTTCAACGAGGCTGTCCGCAAGCTCGATCAAGAGAAGACGTATGGGTTGATTCTGCTTGACTTGAATGAACTAAAAGAGCTCAACGACCGGTTCGGTCATGCGGTCGGTGATGCCTTGCTTGAACAAACAGGACTCTGCATCCGCCGCTTGACAGATCATGGCTACCGAATCGGTGGTGATGAATTCGTCTTGATCGACAGTAGTCCATCGATTGAGACGTTTGAAGCGTTCGTCGAACACGTCCGCTCGACGTTCGCGACGCACGAGATTGAACTTGCAATCGGCGCTGTTCATACGACAACAGGACGCCGTGTCGACGACGTCCTGCATGAGGCAGATGAGCAGATGTATCAAGAGAAGGTGAACGAACGCTTAAGTCGTCAGCATCGATTGGTGCGCCTGAAGCAGTAAGGCGTTGAAGCGTTCCGGTTGATCGAGATTCGCTGTATGCCCGGCTCCCTCGACCGGTAAGACGATGACGTTCGGCACGTGTGCCGCAACGAACGCGGTTGCGTCGACTTCGTAGTCCTCATTCGTCCCGTTTAGGATGACGACTGGAAGCGTGATCGACTGCAACATCGTTTCCGTCATTGTTGGGAAACGGAACGTCATCAAATCGAGGACTGCTCGTGCCGTCGTTTTCCAAGTCGGACCATGCAGTTTTTCGAACTGAAGCGCAATGTCCGGTGCATGCTGGTCGATGTTAAGAAAATAGTCCCGTTGCTCGTGCATCAACGGTTCCATCGCTTCCGGAATGAACGGTGAATAACCCGTCACGATAACACCTTCGAGTTCGTCAGGTGGCTCGAGTGCCAATTTCATCGCAAGCGTCGCCCCAAGCGACAAGCCGAGAATCCACCCTGGACCTTCCTGTGCCATCCGTTCACGGATGGCACGTGTTGCTTGTGATAAGTAATCCTCCGTTGCTGGCTCCGTCGTCATTCCGTGACCAGGCAGATCAATCGGAATAAATGTAAACTCATCCGCTAAAGCAGATAGCTGTGGTGCAAAGTGTGTCGTTGCCGTTCCCATTAATCCATGTAATACGTACATGCGTGTCATACAGTAAACTCCTTCGGTTGATGTAGTGTCAATATGGCTTCTGCAATGACGTCCGGACGATCATGATGCATCATGTGCGACGTTCCCGGAACGAACGTCACGTTCGCCTGATAAGATAGATTCGCCTGTCGTCGAATCAATTCCTGCCATTTTTCTTCCATCCGTTCCAGTTCATCTTTCGGAAAACCAGCAGCCAACATCGTCTCGATCGACTGCGCTTTGTCCCGTCCAAGAACCGTTAACGGGACACCGAGATCGCGCATGAGTGGTTGAAGATCTTTCGCATCAGCTTTCCACTGCGTGATGATCGCATGCATCGACCGGTAATATGCTGGGTTCCAATCCGTACGGTCATCCCCGTCCGGGAAACGGTCACGTAAATCAGTTGCTTTTGATAGTTCTTCGAACCGGTCGATCCAGACTGCGTCATCCCCTTCTTGATCGAGTGTCGGTGTATCGAGCTGATCGAGTTCTGCTAAGTCAACGGATGTCGCATCCACGAGGACGAGTCCAGCTACACGTTCCGGATATTGTAAGGCGAAAGCTTGCGCGACGAGTCCACCGTAAGAATGTCCGACGAGCGTGACCGGAGTCGTAATATTCGTCGCGTTCAGGAACTGTTCGATTTGCCGTAAGATGCCGGTCGTCCCGTTCATATAATCTTCCGACCACTCATGCGGATGGAAGGTGACGACCCGGTAGTCCGGCGTTAGTTTCGTCAAAATGTCTGACCAGTCCTGGTATGTCCCACCGAGGGATGGCAATAGTAACAACGGTCGACCTGTCGAACCGTCATCATAATACGTCACTTGTTTTCCCAGTACTTGAATACATCGTTCCATTATAATCACTCCTCTATACTTTGAAAGATGGTGTTTACCTTGATTCGTGCTTTATTGTTTGATTTAGACGAGACGTTACATGACCGGTCCAGTTCTCTCCCACATTTCCTTCGGGATCAGCATCAACGTTTTCGTGAAGTGTCGCATGTTCCGATCACCGACTACATCGCGACGTTCTTATTGCTTGATCAAGGCGGGCGGGTCTGGAAGGACGTCGTCTATGCCGAAATGATTCGTCGCTTCCAGTTGTCGCTTTCTGTTGAAATACTGCTACAGGACTACGTGACGCGTTACCCGATCTTCGCAAGGAGCTTTCCGGGAGTCGACGACTTTTTTGCGCAATTATCGTCCGAGCTACCCATCGGTTTACTGTCGAACGGTCGGACGACGTTCCAACGTGCCGTCTGTGACGCGATCGGACTGTCTCCCTCCTTTACACAGATCGGGATCTCGGAACAAGAAGGCGTCCGTAAACCGAATCCGGCATTTTTCTTGCAACTAACGGACCGTTTAGGTGTTCGCCCGGACGAAGTCCTTTATGTCGGCGACCATTACGACCACGACATCTTACCGGCACGCGCACTCGGTATGCAGACGATATGGAAGCGCACAGGCGATGTTCCGTTGACCGATACGCAATTTTCGGACTGGCGCCAGTTACCTGCTCCACTCCAAGACCTGATACGAAAGGAGAACCAGCCATGACTGAAAAGATCCGTCGTTTCCAACTTGACGATTTTGAGCAGATTCATCGATTGAACGCATTAGAAGGATGGCAGGATCTCATCGCTGATCAAGAGCGGACGCGCAACGCCTGGATGAATTCGAATGCGGCTTTCGTCCTTGAGTCTGACGGAAAAATCCTTGCCTATGTCCGCGCTTTGACGGACGGTTCGGTGACGACGTTCGTCTGTGAGCTCCTCGTCAGTCGCGGCGCACGCAAGCGTGGCTACGGACGAAAGTTACTCAATCATCTGAAGCACACTTATCCGACACGAATTGATTTACTGGCAACCCGTCAATCTGCTTCTTTTTACGAAGAGCAAGGTTTCCGCGTTTTCCATGGGTTCCGTCAATTATGATAAAGGCAATGATTTCGAATAACTCGTACTCGTCACGCCGTAGCCCATCGCTTGATAAAAGCGATGGGCTGCTTCGCGTTCCGGTCGATTGCCACTGTTCAGTAAGACGGCAGTTGCGCCTCTCGCTTTGGCCCAGTCTTCCGCTGCTTGGATCAAGCGGCGACCGATTCCCCGCCGACGATACGTCGCGTTGACGACGAAAGCCACGATTCGGACATAGGTCGTATCATGCTCGAACGCTTGCGCCTGAAACAGACCGACGCAACCGAGAAGGATCCTGTCTTCTTCTAGTACAAGCAAGTCATAATCCGAATGACGGGTGACCCGCGAAAATCGTTCGCGTAACTCGTTCTCGCTTGCCGGATAACCGAGTTGCGTCAGTAATCCGACCAATTGCGGTAGATCGTCTTCTGTCCAAGACCGGATGTTCATCTTTCTCTTCCTCCTTATCGTGTGGGTGACAAAATCATCACCCGTTCTCGACCTTCTTCCTCACCGACGACTAACACGTGCTCAGATACCGGATCATCCTTGATTTGATAGACGGTAAACGCGTCAAGGTTCGACGCAAAATCAGATGTGTCCTGTTCTAGTTGCGTATCGGTCAAGACATCATCCGTGACACCAAGTCGTTTCCCTTTCAATTGTTGCCAGTCTTGATCCGTGATTTTTTTGGCTACTGTGTAAAACTGTTCATCATAATACATGCCGACCCTCATCGATTGCGATGATTGTTCGGGAACGGTCTCTTGCAAGGAACTAAAGCCGATGATCGTCAGACCGGCAGCAAGGCAAACAGCTTGTACCGAGCGCCGGCACCGTTTTGCTTTACGGATGCCCTGAATTGTTCGTTGCCTGACGGATGACGGTACGTCGATCAAGAATTTTGGCTCGTGATTCATAGACTCATCCCCTTCTGTCGTCGTACTTTCTCGAGCGCGCGGTACAACGTACTTTTAACTGTACTAAGTGGCACGTTGAATGCTTGCGCAATCTCTTGCAGTGACAAATCTTCTTCATACCGGAAGTAGACGATCGAGCGCTCGGTCGGCTCGAGGACTTCTAGTAAATCGTCCAGGTACAATCGATCAACAAGACGCTCTTCAAACGACGTCGTTTGACTGGATTCGATCGCGAGCGGCTGAAACGACGCTCGATGTTGCTGGAAAGCGCAATTCATCGTGATGCGCGTCAACCATGTCTTAAAATACGCAGCATCCCGTAGACTCTTTCGCGCGCGCCATGCCCGGTACGCGACCTCTTGCACGTTCTCAAGCGCTGCCGCCTCCTCTTTCAGATAAATGAAGGAAATACGGTACACATAGTCTTCTTCTGCGAATAAAGCTGCTTCAAAAGCAGCGTCCGATAATGCTGGACCTGACTTTCGAAACACATCGGCATCCTCCTTTTTTGCAATCACTTCCCTATTAGATACGCGACACATTTTAGATACGCGACACATTTAAAAAGTTTCATTTTTTTCAATTTTTTCTTATAATTCCCTTTTCTTGAATGAATGAATTCGATAGGATGGGACACAGAGAGATAAAAAAGGAGGATGTACGGAGAATGAAACTCTATATCGCTTCTCGCTTTGACCACACGTTGACCGTTCGCTGGCTCCGCGATGAACTCCGCTTGCGTGGTCACGACTTAACATATGACTGGACGATGAATGATCGGGCAGAGGATCCTCAAGCACTTCGTCAAATCGGTCTTGCGGAGTTCGAAGCCGTGCAGCAAGCAGATGTCTTTGTCCTCGTGTTGCCGTCAGGAAAAAGTAGCCATGTCGAACTTGGAATTGCGCTCGCGACAAATCGCCCCATCTACTTATGTATGCCAGACGCGACCTACTTCACTGGACCGTTAGCGAGTACGTTTTATCATATTGGCCAAACGACTCCCTGCTTCGGGACGAAGGAAGAGTGGCTCGCGCAGATTCTTACCGATCGCTTACCGGAAGAACAACTGACATCATGAGGACCGTCCTGATGACGATCGGTCCGACTCATGCCGGGAAAACGACGTTCGCCCGACAGCTTGCTCAACGGCTACCAGCAAGCCTTGTCCTCGATCAGGATCTCCAAGCGCGTTTTTTGCTCGATCATTATCCGGAACTTGTCCCAACAGAAGGACCGAATCACGTCAAACATGACTTGACGGGATGGTTGATTAAACAAGCAGTCGCTTCTTCCCTCGAGACGATCATCTTATGTAATGCCAACGCCTTGCGCACCGGACGTCAGCAACTGTTAGATCAATTTCCCCGTTCGATGTTCCGCTCGATCCTCGTCTGGTTCGATTTACCTGAAACGACCATTACAGACCGACTAACCCATTCGACACGCGATGGACGGGAGATCCGTGGCAATGCGTCGTACCACGACATCTATCAACGACAACGGATTGAGCCGCCAGCTCCCCATGAGGCCGACCAAATCGTTCATCTTCGTTCGACGGAAGACGTCGAAGCATTCCTCGAACACATCACGAATCACTCGTTTGATTCTTTTTTTGGTGGTGTGTCGACACCATGATGTTGACGTAACGCACGGTTGAAGTTCGCAATCAAGGCACTGATCATGCCGATCCCAAGTAAGACATATCCCATCGAGAAAATCTTACCGAGCGGTGTCACGGGGTGTAGATCACCGTACCCGACCGTCGTCAACGTCATGACCGACAAATAGAGCGCATCGAGATACCCAAGTGACTCGACGCCATGATAAAAGAACATCCCGATCGCAAGTAAAAAGACGACGGACCCCATGACGGCTTGCTGTTCCTGTTGCTTAAAGAGGATTCGTAGCACGTGGTACATATTCTTAAATACGATGAAAAACGCCAGCATGAGAATCGACCTTCTTTCGGCTTTTTGATAGTCGATTCCCGTCTCGTGGCAAAGACAATCCGCTTCTTTTAAACGGATTCATAATGACGAGCCAATAGGTAAGCAATCACAAATGAAACAAAGAAAGTAGGAACGATGATGTCTGAAGAACAACGATTGACTGGCGGAAATGTCTCCACTGTCTATAAAAAAGGAAACTATGTCTATCGCTCACAAAAAGAGAACAGCAAAAACGTCCAACGGTTATTGCGCCACTTGGAAGTTAAACAGTTATCTGGTGTTCCCCGCTTTATCGGCATCGACGAACAAGGGCGAGAAATATTAACCTATCTTCCTGGGGAAACGGCAGATTATCCGCTAAAGGCATACATGTGGCAAGACGACGTGCTAGACGATGTCGCGCGTCTGATGCGCAAGTACCATGACGCGACGGTCGACTTTGACGTCTCACCGGACTGGGCACCGTTGCTCAATACCCCGAGTCCACACGAAGTCATGTGTCACAACGATTTTGCCGTTTACAATACAATTTTTGAGGATCAAAAACTGAGTGGCGTAATTGACTTTGATCTCGCGGCACCCGGTCCGCGTGCGTGGGATATCGTCTATGCGCTCTATACGTTCGTTCCGCTCAGCAGCAGACGGCAAGCACCTGACGGATTCGTTCTTGATTATTCACCAGAGCAAGATGACGCAAGCTTCTCCGAGCGGGTGAGTCGATTCCTTGATGCGTATGGTTATGAAGGACCGCGTTCCGAACTGCGATCCCTATTATTGTTGCGTGTCGAAGCCCTGTATCTGTTGATTGATCAAAGAGCTGCGGACGGCGATGCTGCCTTCATCAAGATGAAAGAAGAAGGTCACGATACACATTATCGTGCCGAATATCGTTTCATCGCGGAACATGGGGATAAGTGGTTCATCGATCAATCTTCGATAAAATAATGTTCGTCGACCTCGTTCATCACAAAGGAGTGACTTTTTTGAAGATTATTGATCTCGATTTTTTACTGACGACTGAAGAATATGATCTCGAACTGGATACGATGTCGTTAAAGGCAAACGACCATTATGCGATTGATTTCTATTTTTATGGAGCTGACGAAACATTCAAACTTTTGATTGACGATCCTTCGCGTGATTACTTTTTGATGCGTTTTGAAAAGTACGCTGTTTTTCTAGGGACATTGCAAGAGCATGGCATCATCGACGAGAAGCTTCGCAATCCATATCCAGTCGTGAAGTCAAAAGAATCGATATTTGGAGAGTTCGCTGCAAAGTATATGAAAACGAAGGAAATTTATACGGAACGGGGAGACTTGCACTTATTTGCCATCAGAACGCATGAACAGGATTTTTACATCTTGTCCTACAGCGATCCAATCATCATTGATCATATGGCGAAAGAGGATTGAACAGCAGATGGTTTTACATTATAAAAAGAGGAGGATGAACGTATCTTGAATAAATCACTGATAGTACTTTTAACCGCTCCCCTTCTGCTTTTATCCGCTTGTACAGAAGAGCAAAAGACAACACAGCCTACTACTAAAATGATGTCAAAGAGTACAAAAGTACAATCTGAATCTGTAAAAATTGATGACGAAAGTACATTGAACATTGTTTTTCTCTATGAACCATACAAAAAATATCTACAAGCGTCCTTAAAAACAAATGATCCTGAAGTAGATAAAAAGAATTATGCGAAATATGTCTTAAGCTATATCGACAAAATCGGGGAAAAGGAGCAGTTCGCGACAGCCGACTTAAAAGGTTCTCTGATGTTGCAATCAACCGTATACGAACAAGAGCTACTCGATAAAATCGAGAACTTGATGAAACAGCAGGACAACATTAAAAAAATCATCAAAAACAATTACATCGCTTCACATAAAATTCTTCCCAAAAAGAAAAGTACCATTATTGTCGCCCCCATTAATCCTGAATCCTCTCTCGATATCCAGCCGATGAAAGGTGTGACAGGAGCAGCCTATAAAGATGCTTTCATTCTTTACCTGGATCCAAACTACGCTCAAGACGTCTTAGCATATACGACGGCACACGAATATCATCACTTAGTCCTCATGGATACACCCGATTTTAGTTTAAATACGACTCTCAATTCCGTCATCGTCGAAGGAAAGGCAGATGCCTTTGCCGACCGAATCGTCGAAGACGTTTCCATTCCTTGGAATGTCGAGATGGATGAAGCAACAAAGAAACATGTCGTGCATCTCGTCAACAGCCATGAAGTATCACAACTCGACTTCGTTCTAGGTAACGAACAAAAAGAGATTCCTCGCTGGAGTAACTACATGTTAGGGCGTGATGTCCTCAATCATTATTTTGAGTCGCATCCCGACCAGTCCATCGCTGACTGGACCTATACGGATCAAACAGATATCTTAAAAGGATACAAGTATCAAAAGATTCTTGAGCAATGAGGTGCTTTCATGAAATACACATGTCCCGTCTGCGGATATGACCGAATGGACGACGTTGCTTATTATGAAAATGGTGACGCTTCGTTCGAACTTTGTTCTTGTTGCGGCTTTCAGTTCGGAGTAGACGATGATGTCGAAATCGAGGATGGTATCTTCTTATCAAGAAGTGAAGCACACGACTTGTATCGCTCGAACTGGCTCAAGGACGGTGCTAAAATCTTTAGTCCTCATGCCTTTAAAACCATGCAAGACGCGGGCGACTATTTGGAAAGAACAATTTTACAAAAACAATTACAAAGAATTCATATCACGCTAGACAACTAAGCTGAATTCAAATTGATGACGTAACCAAATGAAAAGGAGCGCCACACTTCACGATAACATCGTGTAAGTCTGCGCTCCTTTTCGTCTGACATCATTCACGCGTCTCGTGGACCATCAACGTAACGGTCACGATTGCGCCTTGCTCCGAATGATTCCTAATCGTTAACTCACCGTCATGTAAATCAATGATTCGTTTAACGATCGATAATCCAAGACCATGTCCTTCATTCGCTCGTGACTGTTCGCCCTGATAAAAGCGATCGAACACGTACGGTAAATCCTGTTCTGCGATTCCTGGTCCTTCATCGCGGATCGTGACGCGAATGTTTTTTCCTTCGCTTAAGGTCACTTCTAACACTCCCGATTCCGGCGAAAACCGAATCGCGTTCTCAAGCAGATTGAGCCAGACGTGCTGCATCAGTTCCTCTTCCCACTCGACGGACACTTCTGGTAAATCAAGCTCCAGTCGAAGTGATTTCTCCGTCCACTGTCGTTCCAGTAGTAAAAGACATGTCCGAAGTTGTTCATCAAGGCGATACCGTTTCCGCTCGATGATCGTCTGATGATCAAGCCGCGATAAGCGGACGAGATTTGACGTCAAGCGTGATAGACGGGTGCTCTCTTGCTCCATGATCGTCAAGTACTGCTGCCGTTTATCCGAGTTTTCTTCTGTCTGTAACAACCTAGAAAATCCTTGAATCGAAGCAATCGGTGTCTTCAGCTCATGCGAGATCGAGGCGACGAGATCTTTTGCGAGATGGTCGTTTCGTCGTAGTGCTTCGGTCATGTGGTTGAAGTTTTCAACGAGGAGTGCGACCTCATCATTTCCACCTTCCTTGATCGAGACATCATAGTTCCCGTTCGTCACTTCAATCGCCGCTTCACTGATGCTACGAATCCGTCGTGTCACGAGCGTGACGGCAAGCCAGGTCAGGATGAAGGCGACGCCGATCGTGATGACGATACCGATTCCAGCTGACGTTCGTAATCCGTCAAGGATGCGTTGTCCGGCAATCGGTGTCGAGACGAGATATCCTGTCTCCGTTTGGCGAATGTATTGCGACGGTTCGAGCCACGCCCCATCGATCGTAATTTCTCCTTTTTGCTGTAACTGGTTACGTTCTGACGCCGATAATGACTGTACTTGATTGAGCGACGTGTATTGTGTCGTTTGAATCAAAGACTGATCCATGTATTGACTCGCTTCAGCGAACGACAGGTTTTGGTCTTGCATCAATCGTTCAATCTGATCCGTTCGTTGTTGCAATTGATTATTCAGATCTTGATCGATTTCTTGGAACTGGAACCAGACCGTCATGATGAAAGGTAACAGCAGTGGTAGTAACAATAAACCGAATAGGATGACGAAAAAGCGACCGGAGATCGAGCGGATGAAGCGCTTCACTGGATCACTACTTTATAACCGAGTCCCCAGACCGTCTCGATCGTAAAATCATCATAAGTGCTGAACTTGTCACGCAACCGCTTGATGTGGACATCGACCGTCCGACTGTCGGTCTCGACATCATATCCCCAAATCTCGTCCATCAACTGCTGACGTGTAAAAATCTGCTTCGGATGTGCCAACAAGCGATAGAGCAGTTGAAACTCCTTCTGTGGTAACGGTATCTCACCATGAGGCGTTACGACCGTCGCGTCCGTCATCCGTAGTTGCAGGGCACCCACGATTAATTCTTGCGCTGCTACGATCTTTGACCGGCGTAACAACGCTCGGATCCGCAGTAACAGTTCGTCCAAATCAACCGGCTTGACCATATAATCATCGGCACCGGTCGTGAACCCGGCTTCCTTATCCTGAAAGGAATCCAGCACCGTCAACATCAAGACAGGTTGTTCGTATCCTGATTCACGCAGCAGCTCAACCAGTTCGATCCCTGAAACGTGCGGCATCATCACATCCGTCACGACGAGATCGACGTGTTGTTGATCCAGTTGGTCGAGTGCGTCTTTCCCGTCTCTCGATTCAATCACCGTAAAGCCGGCGGACCGGAGTGTCTCGCCTAATAGTAGACGGACATTCCGGTCATCTTCGGCAATCAAAATCGTTACCATCGTCCTCCTCCTTCACTTAAACATTTCGTAAGGCTTCAATCGGATTCAAACGGGATGCCTTTCGCGCCGGCATGTAACCGAACAAGACGCCGACACCGATCGAGAATCCGGCGGCAAGCAGAATCGTGCTCACGGAGAGTGTGAACGGTGTACTAATCATCAAACTGACGCCAAATGCGAGCATCGCTCCGACAAGAATCCCGATCAGCCCACCTATCAAGGACAGCAAGATCGATTCCAAGAGGAACTGAAGGCGGATCGTACGTGGTTTCGCACCGAGTGCTTTTCGTAAGCCAATCTCCGTCGTCCGTTCCGTGACCGAGACGAGCATCATGTTCATGATGCCGATTCCGCCGACGATCAAGGAAATCGACGCAATACCCGTCAACAGGAGCGAGAGCATCGTATTGATTTGGTCAATCGAATCGAGTGCTTCATCCAAGCTGACGACGTCATACGTATCGTCGCGTCCGTTATAGAACTGATACAGCTTTGCCGAGACATCCCGTTTGACGGTCGCGACGTCTGCTGCGTCCGTCTTGAAGATATCCACTTGCTTAACGGCTGTCACCCCAAGCGTCCGCAATGCCGTCGTATAGGGAATGACGATTTGATCGCCATCTGCGTTACTGACACCGACGATCCGGTAATCGAGTCCATCGAGCTTGATCGTCTCCCCAATCGCGACCTGACCCGGATAGAGCGTCCGGGCGACGGACGGACTGACGACGGCGACATGCGACTGTTGTTTCACATCACTGATGACGATACCACGTCCTTGCGGGACATCTTCTGATTCCCGGTAATAGATGTGGTTTCGTCCTTCGATCGTCACCTGGTCGAGCGTGTGATTTTCGAAACGGACGTCCCGAACCGTCGAAACGGTCGGTGAGACACCGCGTGTTCCTTTAATCGTGTTTAACTCTTCCAGTTGTGCAGGTGATAATCCTTCTTTCAACGGCGTCTCTGTCGTTTGGACCGTTAATTTATTGGCACCGAACGACGCGACCTCTTCATTGATTGAGGCCGTCGCGCCGTTGACGATTGAAATCAAGGCGATGATCGACGCGACACCGATGATGACACCAAGCGTCGTCAAGAACGACCGCATCTTATGATGCCAGATATTCGACCATGCCATCCGTAACGTTTCGCGAATCATGTCGTCACCTCCGTCACCTGACCATCCTCGATCCGGATAATCCGGCGGGCTTGCTTAGCAATATTGACATCGTGTGTAATCATGATGATCGTCTTCCCTTCCTCCGAGAGGCTCTCGAACAACTCCATGATTTGTTTCCCTGTCTTTTGATCGAGCGCTCCGGTCGGCTCATCGGCGAGTAAGATCGTCGGTCGCGTCACGAGCGCCCGTGCGATCGCAACCCGTTGTTGTTGACCACCGGACAGTTGACTCGGTAAGGCATCGGCTTTATCTGTCAATCCGACACGTTCCAAGATTTCAAGCGAGCGCGCGCGGCGCTCTTTGCGCGAGACGCCGGCATAGATGAGCGGTAATTCAACGTTTTGTAAGACGCTCATGCGCGGCAGCAACTGGAACTGTTGAAAGATGAAGCCAATCTCTTCATTGCGAATCGTCGCTAGCTGATCCTCGGATAGATCGTGGACGAGCTGCTCCTGCAAGCGATAGACGCCGTTTGAAGCGACATCGAGGCATCCGATGATATTCATCAGCGTTGATTTTCCTGAACCCGAAGGTCCGAGGATCGTCACATATTCACCAGCCTCGATCGTCAGCGATACTCGATTGAGGACGATGTGACGATTGGTTCCATCGCCGTAAGTTTTTTGGATTTCTTGCAAGTCAACGACCGGCATCAGGACGCACCTCCTGGTGGAGTCGGAAGAAGACCAGAACCACCGTCATCACTCGGCAGGAAGACTTCGTCTCCGGCAGACAATCCGTCCTTGATTTCAATATCTTGTCCGTCCGTCACGCCCGTCTCGATGTATTGACGAGTCGTTTCCCCGTCTTTTTTCACATACACATACGGACGATCCGACTTCGAATACGAAATGACATCGAGCGATAAGACAGGTACATCTTGTGCGAGTTGATACGGTAAACGTCCCTCGACCGTCATGCCGGGTAACCAGTTTGAAGAGCTCGGTACCGACACTTTTGCATTGAAATACGTACTCCCATTTTCCGTCACAGCTTCCGGACTAATCGATTCGACCTTTCCTTTGATGGTCTTATCAGATGCATCCGTCTGTAGTTCAATCGTATCTTCAACTTCAATCCGTTCGATATCTTGTTCATCAATTTTCAGACGAGCGATCAACGCTTTGTTGTCTGCAACAACGAAAAGGACGGTATTCGGGGCATACGCTTCGCCTTCCGTGACGTCAAGACGAACGAGTTGTCCGGAGCGTGGTGCCTTGAAATCTTCTCCTCCTTCGACGCTGATGATCGTTTGACCCGACTTGACGGTATCCCCTTCTTCAAATCGAACGTCAGTGACACGGACATCACGATCACTGATGACCGTCTGTCGATCTTTCGCTTCAAGCGTGCCTGAGAAGTAGAAGAATGTTTGTAATGTTTTCGACTCGACGACCTCCTTCGTTTCTTGTGCCTCTCCTCGTCCTAAAAAGAGCGTGGAACCGATTAATAGGAGTACCAGGATGACCCCTCCACTGATCCATAACCATTTCTTGCGTGTTCGTTTCATGTTAAATGCCTCCCTTGATTGGTATTAATCCGATCATAAGGAGAAGTTATGAACCAACTATGAATAAATGTTAAAAAAGTGGTTGGATCAGAAATAAAAACGCAATAGACAAAATTTTCTAAAAATAATACACTGAACATAACCAAATTATGTAAAAGGAGTGGTCATATGGATATTACCTTTCAAGATATTTCGCATACATTCGAACGAAGCGGTGTCCGGACCGATGTCTTGCATCAACTAAACGGTCAGTTTTCGCATAGTGAGGTAACGGCACTCGTCGGTCCATCCGGGTCTGGAAAATCAACGTTCCTGAGTCTCCTTGGTTCGCTTGATCGCCCGACGTCCGGGCAGATTCTTTATGACGGGCAGGATATCACGTCTTGGAAGAACAAACGGTTATCGCAATTCCGCTCGCAAGAGATCGGCTTCATCTTCCAGCAGTTTCACTTATTACCGGCACTGACGGTATCTGAGAACTTAAAGGTCGCCTTGTTAAAGCAAAAGACATCCTTCAATCAAGAGGAGCGGATTCTCGAGTTACTCGAACGGGTTGGACTCGACGACAAACGGAATGCTTTACCTGCTCAATTATCCGGTGGTCAACAACAACGGGTCGCGATCGCCCGTGCCCTGCTTCATCATCCACAATGGATTCTTGCGGACGAACCAACCGGTAATCTCGATTCCGTGACCGGTGATGCAATTTTTGAGTTGTTACTAGAGCTCCATCGTGAAGCCAAGTGTGGCGTTTTATTTGTCACACACGATTTGGAACTCGCGGAACGTGCTGACCGGATTCTCTTCATGCAGGATGGTCGGATCGTCGAAGACCGCCGAAAGCGCACGGTGCAAAGTGTCTAAGTTTCATTCTCTTAGGAGGTGTTCGCGTTGCAAACGTTTCGCAGCAAACTGATTGTGAGCTTCATCGGCTCAATTGTCGTTTTTCTGTTGCTATCGGTATCGACGCAGTCCGCGTATGAAACGTTTCAGAATGCGGACTTCTCGGAACAGGAGACGACGATCGTTCGGGGATGTAATCATAACGACTTATCCAATTTATTCTTCACAAAAAACAGTTGTAATTTCGATGACAAAATTGATGAAAAAGAAGACGGCGTCTATCTGGGAACGTCCGATGAAAAAAGTAAAAATACGGGAGGAACGCCACGCGGTCGAAAAGTAAAGGATCTTCCTCCATTTTCTGTTTTGAATGTTGTAGAAGGCACATCCTCCTCCAATAAACTTCTATTCTTCACCGCTGTACTTGTACTCGTTGCTTTCGTAGCATACCGGATTCTTCGTCGTCAGCGACGTTCATCACAATCACGAGAATTTGAAAGTGAAGCAAACCATTGGGTCCAACCATCTCCTGAAAGTTATGTCCAACAAATAAATCTTCAATCGGTGCTTACTCCGCCTGAAGAATCATTGCGTCTGATGCTATTTGATTTTAATCAACGCTTACCACGTGCCCTCAGACGGCGAAGCCATGAATCATTGACAGACTGGACAGAGCGCATTCATCTGGTGACGCCACTCTCCCCTTATTTCGTCACTCGCTACGCGGCGCAAGCAGAAATAGAAGCACTCGATGCACAAGCGATTCACCATTTTGAACAAGATCTTACGCGTTATTTAAAGACGCAGCTCTCCCAATAACATACAAAGGAGACTACATATGCTTCGTTTCGTCATCAATCACTGGCGTCGGCAGCGCGGAAAATTCATCCTGACGCTCGTCGGTGCGCTCATCATTAGTGCTGGACTCAGTTTGATGTTCAACCTCACCGACTCCAGTAAAGGGACGGTCGAACAAACATTACAAAAGAAATGGTCGTCTGCGTACGACATCGTCGTACGACCGAAGGCAAGTCAGCTTGCAAGTGAGTCGAATGATTTACTTGAACCGAACTATTTGAATGGAATCGATGGTGGAATTTCCTTCAAACAATACGAAACCATCAAGAAAATGCAGGACATTGAAATTGCTGCACCCGTCGCCGTGATGGGTTATGTCAAACTTGGCTTACGCGTTGATGAGCAATGGGACGTTCCCAATAAACCTGGCTTTTACCGTTTGAGAGAAACGCTGACATCACCTAATGGTTTCGGGAAAAAAATCCTAAGCGACGAAGCCGTTTATAGTTTCAATGGCAATAAAAACGCACGTATTGCTGATATACCAGGAGTCTTTACAACTAAGTCTACGTCGCGAATCATCTATCCTCGAACATTCAGCTTGCTTGTAGCAATTGATCCTGAAGCTGAAGCCAAGTTAGTGGCTCTTGACCGTAGCATCATTCCTTCAAAAGGAAATAGTCGCTATTTTACTAAAAATGATAAAGCTACCGAAAAAGCGAATTCAAATACCATTCCCATTCTTTTAAATCCAAATTCATTTAATCAAGGGACTTTTCAGTATTCAATCGAACGACTAGATGTTCCATTCGATACACAAAAACAACAAAATACATTTTTTTCAAAGATTCCAAAGGATTTTACACCTGCGTTTGAGATGTTGAATGAGATTCCAAGTAAAACAATCAAAAAATTTAAGATCTCTTCAAAAGATGTTGAGCAAAAATTTTTTAGCACTTTAACGAATACTCCAACCAAAAATACTCAATCATCACGATTAGATGATGCAACGATTTCTGATTACTTACAACTCGAAATCACGACTGGACCGCTAACGTACCAATCTGAAAAAAGTCCGTTTGCCGCGCGTTGGTCAAATGCCTACCAAGTTGAGAGTCAGAAAATTCAAGTCACGAATCCATTTTTAAAGGATACGAACGCTTTACCTAAAACCGGATATCGTTCCACGCATTCGTTAGAAAAAAAAGTAAAAGACACTATGGGTAGCGGGAATGATATTTATTATTCTCCCGGCTTTTCAATGAATGTCATCGGACTTTATGATCCTAACAAAATTCGTGTATCAAAAGATCCACTTAACGAGTTACCGATGGAGACATATCGCCCTTCTTCAGCTGATCTGGTCTTAGATGCAAATAGAAAACCAATCAATCCAGCTAAATCTATCAATACTTCAGGCGACCCAGTCGGATTACTGACTAACTCACCGAATATGTTGACGACTCTAGACAGTGCACAGCAATATCGAGGCAACAAATCGATCTCATCGATTCGTCTAAAAATCAAAGGTGGCGAAACACTCAACGAAAAGTCAGATCAGCTCTTACAACAAATCAAAGCAACCATCGAGAGAGATCCTGCTCTTGTCGCTACGATCACTAAGGGCTCTTCCCCGCAACCCGTCGTCACGAAAGTCGTCGAACAAGGCAAAACACTCGGTTGGATCGAACAACCATGGGTTCATATCGGTGCTGCGATGACGATTTTCCGCGAGACGAGCGTCGGGTTCTCCGGTGTCATCTTCGCAATGCTCGCCGTCGCCATCGTCTATGTCCTCGCGACGAGTTATGTTTCGATGCTCGCGCGCAGAAAAGAATTCGCTGTTTTACTCGCACTCGGCTGGCGGACGAAGGACCTCTACAAAATCGTCTTGATCGAGGCAGCGATCCTCGCTGGATTCGTCTCTACGGTTGCCTTAATTGTCGAAGGGACCTTCTCGTATGTCCGTAACGAAGCGATGAACGGCTGGAGTCTTCTTTGGATCGCGCTGTTCAGTCTCGTCATTTACCTGGCTGGTGCGACGTGGTCAGCGTGGACGATTCGTCGCATCTCACCGTACGAAGCGATTAAGACCGGTGAATACGCGAAAGCAGCTCGTGTCGGACTGAAGCTTCGTTCGACCGCGACACTCGCACTAAAAGAACTAATCGGGAAATGGAAGCGGAACAGTTTGTCGGTCCTCTCGATTGCTCTACCGACGGCGCTCTTGACGTTCTTCCTGTTCGTGACGTTCCATTTACAGGGTGTTCTTTACACTTCGTGGCTCGGTCAGTTCGTTGCCCTGCAAGTCGGACCAATGCATTACGTGACGATGGGTGTTGCGATCACGATCGCTATCTTAACGACTGGTGAGATCATGTGGCAAAACGTCACCGATCGTAGGGCATCGCTCGCCGTCCTAAAAGCACTCGGCTGGACGAACGGCGCAATCCGACAGTTGATTGTCCTTGAAGGCTTCCTCGTCGGTCTCATCTCCGGAGTCATTGGACTGATTGTCGCCTACTCGACGATTTACGTTCTATACGATCTTGTTCCCTGGAATGAGCCGTTGTTGATTGGCGTATCGCTCGCCCTACCGATTCTGTTCGGTGTCATTGCAGCCTTCATCCCAGCACAACTGGCAGCACGTGTTCAACCGTATCAAGAACTCAAAGATGCTTCGTAAACTAAGGAGTTGTAAACATGAATTTTATTCAAGTAATATTTCTTGACCGAGACGGGACGATTGGTGGAGATGCCACCGTCCACTACCCTGGAACGTTTACGTTATTTCCTTACGTTCCTTCGCTAATCGAACGCTTACGCAATCAAGGGGTTCTACTGATTGCGTTTACGAATCAACCCGGTATCTCAAAAGGATTCGCGCGTGAAAAGGATTTCCGGACAGAATTAAAGAACTTCGGCTTTGATGACGTGCTGATTTGTCCGCATGCAGCGGAAGATCGCTGCACTTGTCGCAAACCATCACCAAATTTATTATGGCAAGCACAAACAAAACACAATCTCCGACTCGAGCAATGTGTCGTCATCGGGGACCGCTGGAGTGATATGGTGGCAGCTGCGCATGCCGGGTGTATCAAAATCTTAGTCCGAACCGGTGCCGGAGAGTGCTCGATTCGTGATTACGCTGATCGGGTGGAACAAGCAAACGTTGACTACATTGCCGACGACTTGACGGACGCGATCGCTTGGCTCGATACGCAAAACTGAACAAACGAAAAGGCGCGACTTCCATTGTGGAAGTCGCGCCTTTTTTATTTCTTCGAACGTTTCGGCTGAGAAGATGCGTAGACACTAACCGCTAACACAAATAAGATTGCAAACCATGTCCAAAATGACATGTCATCGCCTCCTTTTGATGATGCGTAGGTACTTTAACTACCTTCTTGTTATTACCAATAAATCCCTGCATTCATTTGTTAGCGATTTTTCGTAATAGATAGAGCGCGTAGATGATCGATGGAACCACCATCGCCATGAGAATGATATGGACGCTTCCGAGTGACACGTTTATAGCTAGATTAAAACCTGACATGTTGTTTTCACTTATGTTTCAATGCGTCTTATGTTTAATCTACTATAGTAATGCAATAGTCTAAATTTTCCTGTCTTACAATTATGTAATAATTTTCAATAACCCTTCATTTTTAATAGATTCACGTTACACTGAACGTACGAAACAGAGGTGAATACGTTGCAATTAACATTTGAGTACATGCCTTATTATTACGATGATGATCTTCAGTTGATTCCAAATGATTTTTCAGACCCTGATAATCTGCGCTTCGTCATCGAACAAGACTACACGTCAGCTTTTAGCATCTTTACGAATCCAGACGATGAATCCTCCTCGTTTGAAAGTTCATTTCTTGAAAAGTGGTTTCATCTATTACAAGCTTTCCCACTATTCGTCTGTGTAGAGGTGAATCGTTATGACGAAGAAGAGTTTGAAGCGTTATGTCGCTTTTGTTCAATTACATACAACGATTTGACACCACTTGCGGACAAACGTTTCATCGTCGCTGAACTGAAGCATGCCGAAGACTTTCAACGATTGTATTCTTACATCCATCCCCACGCGAGTTGGAATGATCTCGTTATCTGGTCGACCAAACCAAATGTCTTTCGGATTGAATACCGAACGCACTACCACTCCGAACGACCAGAAAAAACGGTCATTATCTCCATGCAGGAAAACATGTCCGTCTTTGCGTTCAGCTACGATGCAGATGTCGTGAATGTTGTCTCGAATCAACCGTTTTTTGAGACAGCCGATCACTTATTCCAAACCTTACCTGACTTCGTCGTTCCGACTTTAGATGACGCTACTGAAGACGTACAAGAAAAGGAGTGAATCCCTTGGATGCTTTAACGAAACAACTGACTGAATATATGCTCGAGAAATATCGTTTAACCGATTATGTGCTTCATGAATCGTCCTACACGCAAAACAAAAAGAACGATCAAACCGCCTACTCTTTTGAAACGTTTTGGATTCCGCGCGGTACATCGATTATCGAGGAAGAAGATGGCACGATGCTTCCTGAAGGAACTGTACAGATCGCGATAAATCCTGTCACGAAGCACACGACGACGTTATCCTTACATGGTCCGACCTCTCTTCATTCCGTGCCTGACGATTTACGTGATACAACCACTCGGATCGCTTGGCTCGAGTCAGAGATCGGCATGATCCATGACACGCATTTCATGCTCGAAGAAGACGACGAAACGTTTTTCAGTTATGTGAGTTGTCATGAAGGGATTCGGCTGTCTCCCGGTTGTTTCATTCATCTGACGTTAACGGAAAACGGTCAGCTCGATGAATTGTTCCTATATGGTCCTCATCCGAGTGATCATCATGTGAAACAGGAACCTTTCACTTTAACGCTCGAGGACATCGACTCGCTAGCTAAACAACAAATAAAGTGGTTCTCCTATACAAAACCAGGACATCAATACGCGCATACTGTCGTCGAGACGATCGTGACGCAAGAAGGGTCTATCCTTGTGCCTAGTAAACTGGATTTCACGTCATCACTCGATCGAAATGACATCTTAACGTGGACAAATCCGTCATCTTCAATTCTCAAACGCCATCCTATCCAATCAGCAGCAAGCGTGACAGCAGAGGATGTGATCACGCAATCCGAACATCCGGATTTTCGTCCAATCCAGCAAGAGACGGTGAACGCCTGTCGAATTGCGATTCAAGAAATCGTCCAAAACGTATACCCTGGCGAGTCCGGACAATGGACAATTCGTCACATTTACCGGCAACATCCCTACCTTGCTGTCAAATTGTCACGCGCGCATCCGACGTCCTATGTTGATCAGCATCGGCGCGTCACGATTCTCCTTGACGAAAAGACGCTTCACTGGATTAGCTTGACCGACGATCAGGAACTCCATACCGTGTTCGATTCCGTTAGCGCACCGGAGCTCGAGGATGAGCAGCAAGACATCATCTTCAACGCATTACGTCCGTACCTTTTACTCACGCCGCGTTATGTGTTTGCCGCTTCAAAAGGTCAATACGTTCTTTGTGGCTTGCTTGATTCGAACCATGCTTACTTACCGGCAACAAATGAAGTCGTTTTATTGCGCAATCTATAAAGTGAAGATAGGAGTGAACGAGTTGCATCCATTAACGAAAGATTTAATCTCCCATATTCAAGATAAATATCAACTGAACGATTATGTCTTACATGAATCCTTCTATCACCGCGAAAAAATTCATGGTGCAACGCAGTATTCGTTTGAGACATGTTGGTTCCCAATCCTGCACGGTCCATGGTTTGAAGACGAGAGTTATCCAGACGGTACGATTGAGATCCAAGTCGATACAGTTACACGACGAACGACATCAATCAACAAACATGGTGATGTCACAATTTATTCTCTTCCAGAGGACTTGCGTAATTCAGACACACAGACTTCCTGGCTAGAGCAAGAGTTAGGAATGACGTTCGACCAGGAGTTCATGTTACTGAAGCACCAAGATTCGCTGTATCAGTATGTCAGCTGCCAAAACGGAATTCGCCTCTTCCCTGGTTTTTTCATTTCACTTGAATTGACGGACGACGGAGCGCTTGATTTTTTCAGTGTGTATGGAACCCCCGCCCTGAGCAACAAGTATCCGACTGAATCGTTTTCACTGTCACCTGTTCAAATCACACCGATCATTACAGAACAGATACGGTTCTTTTCAGCTCCTGGTGATCAACAACGAATACAGGCGCATACAATCGAGGAAATCTTTGTTTCTCAAAACGACTCGCTCACGTATCCCTTTAGTGATCCAGACACTTCGTCCGTTGCCATGAACGAGATCGTGACATGGGACAAACCATCTACGTTCTCCTACACGCGCAAATTGATTAAGCGGAGAGACACCGTCACGGCACGCGATGCCGAAGCTCAAACGCCACACCCGGATTACCGACCGTTGACCGATGGGACATTGATGACTTGTAAGTCGATTGCTGTAGACCTCATCGCTGCGGAGTATCCTGAGGAGTCAGGAGCGTGGACGATTCAGGAAATCTATCGGGATTTTCCATTCATTAACGTGAAAGTACGCCGGACTCGTGACGACCCAAATCTCGCTCATAAACGTCGTTTGACGATTCTCCTGATTGAAGAAACTTATGAAGTCAGCCTAATCGTTGATAACGAGTCGATTATCGCGCTCTACCATGACTCGTCACAACCGTTGCCTAATAGCGTGCCCAAAGAAGTTATACGTGACGCACTCATGCCTTATCTGACATTAAAGCCATATTATGTCTTCGACCAGGCGCTCGATCAGTACGTCCTCTGCGGACTACTCGACTCCGTTCATGCTTACTTACCGGCAACGAACGAAGTCGTTTTATTGCGCGACTTATGAGTTAGTTCAGCCATTGATCTATCCGATTCCTTATTGCTTTTGGAAGAACGAGTCGTCTCAGCTGTTCCAGTCGTTCTCGGTCCGCTTCCTGCTTAGCAAGACATTGCTCAATCATCGCGACCTTTTGTTCCCGTCCTGGAATCAGTTGATAGATGACGTACCAATCAACGAGTGACATGAACGGACGTCCAGTTGAATCAATCGATTGTTCATCAAACGGATAGATGAACACGCCCTCACCATGACGAATCTGCAGTCCGCTCATCAAATCGATATCGATTCCTTCGATGATAAATTCCTGGAACACTTCCGTCGCATAAAGTGACGTCTTGTCTTGTTCGACGACAGTCCCCATGTCCGCCAACAGTTGGACTGCTCGTTCGGCGTCCGCTAACGCGACGACGAGATCGATGTCGCGCGGTACAACTGGTAGTCCATGCTGCGCCAACAATAATGAACCACCGATACCAAAATGAATCCGTTCTTGCTGCAAACAAACGACGACTTTTTCTAAGACTTGCTCAAGACTCATCGCCGGAACCCCGCTGCTCGAAACGGTCCTTCCATCGAAATCGTAAAGACAATTCGAGCAATTTCATCCGGTGATGTCTCGTTTGGGTGGCTCAACCAGGATTCGATGACACCGAGATGGGCGGCTGAGAGATAGGCAATGAGATAATTTTCTGGAACAAGCCGTTCTCCTTGTTCCGGTAGTCCCGAGAACAGAATCTGTTGCATGTAATCACGGACCCGCTTCCGAAACATCCCGTCACTCGATGGACTGAGTAAGATCCGCATCAGCGTCCGGTGTTCATAAAGAAACGTTAGAAACGGGATGATTCGTCGGTATGGTGAGTCCTCCGTTTTGTTGATCAGGACGAATGGAATCTCGCGTTCGAACGTCGCTTCGATCTTTTCAAAAACCTCATTCGTCATCCGCTCGAGCAGTTCGTATTTATCCGCGTAATGATGGTAGAACGTCCCGCGATTGACTTCCGCTCGTTCCGTCAACAACTTAATTGTCACGGCGTCAAATCCGACTTCGTCGATCAGCTGAAGGAACGTCTCGCGTATCCTCCGGTCGGTCCGGATAACGCGTAAATCCTGTTTTTTCATCGAAATCGCCTCTTTCTTCAACAGATTGTCGGGATGTGTCGCTTAAGCGACAGATGGACGTCAACTGGTCATTGCTCCCAGTTTCTCTCCCTTTTATAATGAAATTAAGCAACACGTTGTTCAATAATTATTTCATAAAAGGAGGGAGAATACGATGGATTTACGATTACACGGTGTATCAAAATCATTTCATCAACAGAACGTCCTCCAACAGATTGATCTTTTGATTCCATCCGGTGAAATTTGTGGTTTGCTCGGTCCGTCAGGTTCCGGAAAGACGACATTGATTCGTTTGATGATTGGTGCAATCCAAGCAGACGCAGGTTCGATTCAGATTGGCGACACTTCGATACCAAACTTCAAGATGTTATCGCAGATTGGTTTCATGCCACAAAATGATGCCTTATACGAGGATTTATCTGGTCTTGCGAATCTGCAATTTTTCGGTTCCTTATACAACATGTCCCGTCAGGATTTAGCAAAACGAATCGACGAGGTCTTGACACTCGTCGATTTAACAAATGATCAAAAAAAGCTCGTTCGCCATTATTCCGGCGGGATGAAGAAACGATTATCCCTCGCCATCTCGATCCTGCATCGCCCTAGCGTCCTATTTCTGGATGAGCCGACCGTCGGGATCGATCCCGTGTTACGCCGCCAGATTTGGAATCAATTCCAAACGATCCGTACGCAAGGCACGACGATTGTCGTTTCAACCCACGTCATGGATGAAATCAACGAATGCGACCGTGCCGCACTGATCTATAACGGTCGGATCATCGCCTACGATCCGCTCGACCGTTTACTTGCGCAGACTGAAAACGGTCAGGTCGAGGAACTGTTCCTGCTCGCTGGAAAGGACGTGACGTAATGTGGCAACTCGCACGACGGGTCATCCGTCAAACGTTGAACGATAAACGAAGCGTCGGACTCATTTTGCTTGCTCCATTATTAATCTTCACCTTAATCTATTTCCTACTTGGAAACGATGATTACACGCCTGTCGTCGCCATCAGTCAAGATGTACCGGCTCCAGTCTCTCAAGCGATCGAAAAACAGGATCTGTCGATTAAAACGTATAACGGTAGTGATGCGGACGCCTATCTCAAAGATCACGAAACGGTCGACGTCGTCTTAGAGATGAGCGACAATCAGCTGTCCTTAAGTCTCCGCGAACCATCGACGAAAAGTTCGAAAGCACTACGCGAGATTCAAGCTGGACTTGCGTCACTGCAACCGACGATGCAATTCGAGACGAACTATCTGTACGGAGATGTTGATCAATCGACCTTTGATGCGCTTGGCTTCGTCTTTTTATCGCTGTTCTCATTCTTCTTCGTCTTTATCTTGTCAGCAATGGCACTCGTCAAAGAACGCAGTGGCGGCACGCTCGAGCGGTTGATGATGACACCGATTCGCCAAACCGACGTCATCTTCGGCTATACGCTCGGTTATAGCGTCTTCGCCTCGATCCAAGCGATTCTTGTCGTCCTGTACGCGACGACCGTTCTTGACTTACCGTCTGAAGGTTCGATCATCTGGGTCTTCCTGACGATGCTTGGACTTGCCGTCGTCGCGGTCTTGTTCGGGGCAACGATTTCGATTTTTGCCCAGTCTGAGCTGCAGGTCGTCCAGTTGATTCCCTTTACGATCATTCCACAGATCTTCTTCTCAGGTTTGATTCCGCTCGATCTAATCCCGTACGGACTCGGTAACATCGGATATATCACCCCGATCTTCTACGGAGCGAGTGCGATCAAAGAGGTGCTCGTCTACGGCAACGGGTGGTCAAGCATCTGGCCGTACTGGCTCGGACTATTCCTTTATGGCGCAGCCTTGTTCCTGTTGAACATGCTTGCTCTTAATAAGTATCGTGGACATCAAAAAAGACACGGCTGATTACACAAGCCGTGTCTGATTTTGCTCAAGCTGTTCGAGGAAAGCAGTCCGTCGCGAGGGATCGAGTGTCTGCTCTGCCACGTCGGCATACCGAACGAGCTGATAGATCTCATGCGGGACCGTGACCTCTAAGCGTGTAAACCACTCCGTCAGCGTCTCATATGTCCGCCGTTGTTGCACTGGAGCAAGTGATCGATTGAACGCGCGCACCGCTTCACGAATTTTTGAATCAAGAATACTGTCTTTAGATGAGGACTGGACTTCAGGCGTTAGCGGAAGCGATAGAGCGGTTCGTTTCGGTTGATGACTTGATGGGAATGACCACTGCATACGGTTGAATCGTTGTCGACGATACAGGTAGATGATGACTAGAGCGACCATCCAAGGAGTCATACGTGCGATTTGATTGATCGCATCTGTCAAGAAACCTTCCCCAAGCTCAATCGGTTTTTTCTTTTTAGGTTCCTTCCGATATCTTTCGTGCCCAATTTTTGAAGAATCCGGTTGTTTGATGATTTGTTCTTCTTTCACATAGATGACTTTTTTAGTCGGTAAGATCTTGCTCGGAATATGTACCCAGTTCCCTGTCGATTGATCAATCGGTGGATCGATCAATGCTTGATACGATAGTTTTACACCCATGATGCCTAAAAATAGGACTAGGTACGTCAAAAAAGTCATTCCAATGATTCGATGTCTCATTTCATCCTGCACCTCCAAACCGAATTGAAATCCGTGACACAAGATCTTTTCCCATATGTTACCATGAAAGGAGGCGATTCAGATGAGTTACGAAAAAGTATTTCAAATGCCAATGTTGCAGCTGTATAAGGTATACCGTCAAAAAGTCGAGCGTAAGCAACGGACACAAGAGGAACTCGATGACGTGCTGTTCTGGTTGACCGGACACACGCAATCAACTCTTGAACAAGCCATACAAACCCAAACTGTCGCAGCCTTTTTCGAGCACGCACCCGACCTGAACGAACGCCGATTTTTAGTCACTGGCGTCATCTGCGGGATTCGTGTGGAAAATCTAACGGATCCGCACATTCGTAACATCCGGATTCTCGACAAACTCGTCGATGAGTTGGCGAAAGGAAAAGCGTTAGCTAAAATCTTACGATAAGGAGGAATGCTGATGTCTACTTTACTCAGTACACTGGCGATCCTCGTCATGGTGACCAGTGCGACCTATTTCATCGTCTATCAAGTCAAACGAAATAAAGGAACCCATCGTTCACCCGTCTATCGACTTGCTTTTAGTGGTCTGTTGGTCGGCTTGATGGTCAGTTATTTTTTGTTGACGTGAGTCGTGATTTTTAGTTTTTGATTTAAACAATAAAATCATTAATACAGTATTTGAAATAATGAAGGAGGTATACGATTGAAGATTCGAAAATGGATCCTTCCGCTTTTGCTACTCATCTGTCTTGCTTCACCGAATGCCGCAACAACATATGTGAAATGGACGGTCGCTCCGACGGGTCACTATCTCGAACGTCTTCAAGCGGCTGACATTCCTTATAAAGTCCGCCAACACACGCTTTACATTCAAGAAAAGGATCTGCGCCGCGTCACGTCGTGTTGTACATGACAACGATAGAAAACCCCCTCATTTCAGCGAAATGAGGGGGTTTTCTGATCAATCACGAATTAGCGAATCGTTTTTAACGCCGTTGCCCACGGAATGACTTGATCGAGCATTTGGTTGACCGATGTTTCTTGAACGGCTGCCGCTTTTAAGACCGATCCGTTCTCGAAATCAGTGAACAAGGATAATGCCGGATGCACACGGACATCGGCAATCAATAACTCACCGAGGATGCCGCGCAAGTGTTCTGCTGCCCGCGCTCCACCGACAGAACCGTAAGAGACGATCCCTGCCGCTTTATTGTTCCATTCGACTCGTAAATAATCGAGCGCATTCTTGAGTGAGGCTGCGATGGAGTGGTTGTATTCCTGGACGATGAAGACGAATCCGTCTTGTGCCGCGACATCCTTCGACCAATCAGCAGCACCTGACGCATCCCCGTCCTTTTCACCTAGGAGCGGTAATTTGTAGTCGGCGATATCAAGAATCGTATAGTTCGCATCCCCCCGTTGATCCGCGAGTTGTTTGACCCAGTTCCCGACTTGTGGGCTGAGGCGTCCTTCACGTGTGGATCCTAAGACGATACCAATGTTTAATTTCTCCATTTTCATTTCCTCCTCTTGTTTAGATGCGGTTAGTTACATTATCGTAATGTTCTCTTAAAGGTATTCTTTTTCGATCTTGCGCGTACTCCGGACCGTATCGATCGGACGGACCATTTGTTCGATTTGTGCTCGTTGTGGCTCGAGGAATGGTGGTAATGACAATTTCTCCCCGACCGTTTCGTATGGCTCATCACCCATGAAACCAGGACCATCCGTTGCCCACTCGAACAAGACACCACGCGCGACACGAGCGTAGAGCGATTCGAAGAAGAAGCGATCAACGTAACCGGATGTGTTGAAGCGAAGCTGTTGCATCCGCTCGATCCATTCCTGTAAGGCAGCCGTATCTTCAACGCGGAAAGCGACGTGGTGGACCGTTCCGAATCCTTGACGTCCGCTTGGTAGAACGACGTTGTGCTCAACGATGACTTGGGCACCATTTCCGCCTTCGCCCATCTCGAACAAGTGCAGGGAACCAGCTTGATCGACTTCGCGCATCAACATCGCTTGTTCAAGTACCGCTTTTAAATTGTCGAATTCCGCGATCCGGATGTGAATTGGACCGAGTCCCGTGATCGCGAACTCGAGGGGTACCGGACCGTTTTGCCACGGCGTGCCGGAAGCGACACCTTGATTATGCTCGTCAGAGATCAACATGTATTGTTGCTCATCGAAATCGACGAACGAGAGCGTCTTCTTGCCGAATTGTTCTTTGATACCACGGTGCTTGACGTCGTATTTGTCAAAGCGTTTGATCCAGTATTCGAGTGCCGCATCCGTTGGAACACGGAACGCCGTCTTGAAGATTTCATTCGTTCCGTGTGATCCTTTTTGAATACCAGGGAAATCAAAGAACGTCATATCCGTGCCGGCAGACCCTTTATCATCTGCAAAGAATAAGTGATATGTCTGGATGTCATCCTGATTGACGGTCTTCTTGACCAATCGCATTCCTAGGACGTTCGTAAAGAAGTCATAGTTTTTTTCGGCACTGCTCGTAATCGCCGTCACGTGGTGGATTCCTTTTAGTTCATTCATGAAAAATCGCTCCTTTAATGGTTATTATCTCGAATTCGAGATATCAGTCTAAAAAAATTTTATTGTTTTTTTGCTTGATAGCCGATCGTTTTGGCTGTCTCGATGAATGCTTCGAGATCTGACGGGGCTATTCCTTGAAATACTTGATTGATCGCTTGCTCGTGCTCCGGAAAAATCGTTTCCATCAATTGTTGCCCTTCAGGTGTCAGTTCCGCAAATGTCACACGCCGATCCTCTGGACATGCTTTGCGGACAACGTAATTCTTCTTTTCGAGCTTATCGATGACGTATGTGATGCTACTGCTCGTGATCAAGACTTTTTTCCCGATCAATTGAATGGGTTGCCTGCCCCTGTGAAACAGCAACTCAAGGACTGAAAAATCCGTCGGGTTCAATCCCCATTGCGCAACGTCTTTCTTGATGACTTCATGTAACGCATCGACTGCGCGCACCATGACCGTCAATGCTTTCAAGTTCGGATTCGGTTGTGTCATTTCGTTCACCTCTTTTGTATCTTTAATTCATATATCTTTAATTCGAGATAAATATACCATCCCGATTTTTGTTCGTCAACTGTTTTGAATTACTTTAAATAATGATGAACACTTTAAATGTTCAAAGCGTTCATCATCATTTAGAGCCAAGCACGTATCCTTTTCCTAATAGATAGTGATCTGTATCAGATTGAATATACGCTGTATTGTCAGGTAATCCGATGGCGTGATTCATTTGAGACAGGTATTCCTGAAAACGGGCTGCCCGTTTTTCCTGGTTCAAGTGCGGACAGAGACAACCACTCAGCCAGCCTTGCCCTGTATCCAGGCAATAGTCTGTTCCGTTTTCCATCGTGCGAATGCCGTATTCCATCGCATAGATCGCCCCAGCACTGACACCGACGTACCATGTTCCGCGCTCGACGGCTTGCTTGAGCAATACATCCATACCTTTTGCAGCAAGCGTCTGAACGAGTAACGGATAATTGCCACCACCGACATAAAGAATGTCGGCACGTTCTATTAATCGTCGTTGCGTCGTCTTGGATTGTTCGTCGTCAAACAGTGTGACGATTGAGACGGTCGCGCCAAGTGCTTCATATGTATCACGAAATTGGTGTTGGTATGGCGATTCATCCCGACTTGCCGTCGGTAGGAAGACGATGTGTGGCGCGTGTTTCGTCAGTTGAAAAACATGTTGATGAATGAATTGGTGCGACGGTGCAATCAATTGACCGCCTCCGATTAGCATGAGGTTCATCTTTTTTCTCCTATGGAACGACATTTACGAAAACAGGGTTTTTCATATTGTATACCCTGCGAACGGCACTGGCGTCGACAGTCGAATCCATGTCGACGGTTTGCCGTAAACTGATGCGTCATCAAGAAAACGTTCCAGTGTTGCAACGGACGCGGTTTGCAACTTGACCATGAAGTTATAGCTGCCGGTCAGGCGGTGACACTCGACGACTTCTGGATGTCCTTTACAAAATTCAATCAAGCCTGCACAGCGTGTCTCTTCGAACATGACGATCGCGAGTAACCCTTGCGCGAGTGCTTCTGGATTAATGACAGCACGGAACCCTTCGATGATTCCCGTATCCTCCATTTTTCGGACCCGTTCGATGACGGCAGGTGCCGATAATCCGATCTGACGTCCGAGTTCCGACCATGGAATCCGGGCATCGTCTTGCAGAATCCGGACAATCTGTTGATCAATTTGGTCCATTTTTCATCTTCCCTTCGAATTAAAACCACTTTCTTCAAATTAACATGGAATCAAAGGGAAATATAGCCTTTTTCTATGTTCTCCTACTGTGCTCATCAAAATGCTTTTCTTATACTAGTAACAGGAGGTGATACTTATGGAACCAACCTGTGTCCGGTGCCAAGAAACGATTGAAACGACGGTCTATCAGTGCTCGCACGCTTGTACATTTTGCGAACCGTGTACGAAAACGCTCGATCATATTTGCCAAAACTGCGGGGAGATGCTCGAACCCGTCACACCAGTCGCGACTTAAAAAGACGGATGCCTCGGCACCCGTCTTTTGTCTATTTAGATCGTCTCTTGTGATTGCCGCTCGGCTAAGCGCCCTTTTGCTTGTTCTTGATGCGGCTTGATCGCCGACTCCCCGAGTGCTTTCGCTAGACCTCGGGTTGGAAGATTGACATACATCGACTCATAATTGCTGACTTCGAACGTCTCATGGAAGATCCCGACCGCTTCTGATGTCCGTGCCTTCTGATTGAATCGTTTCCACGCCGTCAAATGACGGGAACCATGGGCATATGCCATCAATTCTTCCGTCGAACGCCAATACTGAATCAACGTCACGGAACGCCAACCGACAAGTGACTCATGCGAAATCAGACCGACATCGTTTTCATAACACTCTTGTAGCATCGGTCCCATCGCTTGGACCGTCGGTAACCACTGCCGGACAGAACGTAAGCGATTGATCCGTAAACCGATGATGAACACGACGACGTCTTTGTTCGGAGTCGCAATGATCCGTTTCATGTCAATTTCCTCCTTCAAGGGTCTCAAGGGAAGCGTCGCACCAGTCGAGTAACGCCCGTGTCTTCCGAATGCCATAATCAAGCGTCAATAACCAATAGACGGCATCATTCGAGTCAGGATAAGAACGAATCATCGCATCGATCGCTTGATACGTCTCAAGCCGTTCTTCGAGCAATCGAGCGTGCTCCTGAATTTTCTGCAAGGTGACCTCTTTTGAAGCATGTCGAGCGAAGTACAGCTTCAACAACAGGTCGTTCCGTTGCACGGGCAATTCGACGGACGGTTCAGCGACCCACCGCTCGAGCTCCGCATGCCCGTTTTTCGTCAGAGCGAATTGTTTCCGTTCCCCATCCGTGACCTCTTCAACGATCAATCCTTCCGCCTCTAACCGTTTCAGCGTCGGATAGACTTGTCCGAAGCTGATTTTCCAAAAGTGATTCAAGCTCGTGTCGATCGTATGTTTCATCTCATAACCAGACGTACATCCACTTGCAAGAAGTCCGAGAATCGCATAACGAGTCATGTTTTCTTTAGGCATCGGTCCCTCCTATATCTAAAAGATACTATCTTTTAGATATAGTTCCCGTTCATTCAAATGCCAAACAAGAAATTCACTAAATGAAGCAGGAATTCTCGTTTTAAATCCGAATTCTTGTTCACATACTTAATTAAAAGGAGTTCTCATATGACATACGCTAAAGCTTCTATCTTCTTTAGTTTGCTCGGTCTACTCATCGCCTATATGATTTTCCCGCCGCTCAACTGGTCGTTCGGACCGAACTCGATGCTTACGATTCCGATCGGACTTGCCATTTATCTGTTCGGAATCGGACTCGGGATCGTCGCCATCAAACGACGCGAACCGGGAATCCTCAAATACGTCAGTCTCGCTTGTGCCGTTCCGCTTGGCGTGTTACTACTGCTCTTTCTCGGTTTCATCTTCAGCGGGCAGATTTAATCATTTTACAATAGTTGTTCATGAGACGTTTTCCCGCTTGCATCGAATGTCAGTTGATGGATTGCTGGACTCGCCATCGTGTTAAGCCACTCATTGGCTGGTCGTCCAGTGTAGTGTTCGAGCACTAACGCCAACACGAGACCATGCGTCGCGACGACCACTCGGTGGTGCGGGTGGGTTTTACGTAGATGATCGATGGCTACTAGAACACGATTGCGTGCTATTTGATTCGACTCTCCACCACTTTGCGCGTAATCGTCATTTTGGAATGATCGCTTCAACAGTTCTTCTAGCCGTTCAGGTGATAAACGTTCGTCTGTTTCCTGAAAACGCCGTTCCTGAAACGCTGCCTCGTAGATTCGCAAATCTCGTTGCTCAGCAAGCGGACGGACGGAATCCATCGCCCGTCGCATGGGACTAGAATAAATGATATCAATCGGTATCGCTTGAAAGAACGCTACGAGTTCCTGCGCTTGTTCTTGACCTGCATCTGTTAATCCCCGCCCTCGATCACTGCCTGTTTTGATCGATTCGCAATGGCGAACGAAATAGATCGTCCTCATCGCAACTGGACCCACGTTCCTTCAGAAATTACATCTACGTTCGAACCGATGACACGGATCGCTGTCGCGTCGTCGATTGCGTAAGCTGGATTCGTTAATATCTCAGCCCAAGACTTGGCAGCTTGTAAGTGATTGTCTGGTAACTGCGGATGCTCGAGGTGCGGGAAGATTGAAAAATCAACGAGACCTAATGTTGCGTCCGATTGCTCCGGCGTCTTTTTCCACCCAACGAAATCCGTTCCGATTCGTGGCGTAAGCACCATGCTACCGGCGCTCATCCCGACATAAACACCGGTCAGTTGCGGTAATAGTCGATCGAAGCCCGATTCGACGAACCAGTGATGTAGAAAGAGTGGATCACCACCATTAACGAGGATGACATCTGCTTGTTCGACCGCTGGTTGCCAAATTGCTGGATCAATTACCGAGACCGCTGATAATTCCAACAGACCGACTGACTTCCATCCTAAATCGACCATCGGTACCTCATCTTTTCCTTGAATGAAGTTGACGGCGAGGGCCGTTCCTCTGCCTAATGCGTAGGAAGCTGTCGTGATCGCGATGGCATTGCATTCCTCAATCGGTTTTCCGAGCATCTCGCGTAACGCGTTGTGAATCGATGGATTTTGTATCCCACCAGACGTTAATAAATAGTCCATCATGATACCTCCTGTCCTTTGCTTCAGTTTACAATATTTGTTTCTTTCTGGTATCCTTACTTTTATTCCCACTAGAATAGGAGGGATCATATGTCTTTCGATTTAATGACGTTACCTGAAACGACGTTACACTATCGTCTGATTCTCGGAACTTCCAATCAACCGACGTTTATCTTTGAAAATGGATATGGACAAGATCTTTCAACTTGGCAACCAATCATGGATCAAGTTGAAGGACTAGGAACGATCTTGATGTATGACCGTACGAACATCGGTGGCAGTATGCCCTATGATTCCGAGACTAGTCGACAGAGCGTGAATCGCCTTCGCCGTTTGATTCATACTTTATCTCTCAAACCACCATTCATTCTTGTTGGTCATTCCTATGGCGGCACGTTAGTTCGACAATTTGCATCGCAATATCCAAGTGAAATAAATGGGCTATTGCTCATTGATGCAACACCAGAGTCCTATATTCAACGCTTTTTACCAGTGATGCCAAACACGTTCCAATCCATTTACAAAAAACAATTCACGCTCGAATGTACATACGAAGATTTTAAAGAGAGTATTGAAGCGACGAACGTTGATATCCTCTACCCATTTCCAGTCATTGTTCTGTCTGCTGGTAAAAAGGATCATTATTCGCGTGAGGCGCAACTATTGTGGCACGAATTGCAACGACAAACTGCTGCACAGTCGATTCAAGGATCATTCATCGAAGTTGTCAACAGCCGGCACTTCATTCAACAGGATGCTCCCGATATTGTTGTCGATGCGTTACATCGTTTGATTTCAGGTGATTCTTAAACCCTTTTCAAAGGAACTATTTCCCATTTCCAAACGTATTCTTAATATAAGCTTGATTCGACACACTGATTGGAGGCACCTATGTATTCGATTCCTAGCTACTTCACACTCTACTTAAAAATCATGCTGACGGATAAGATTCCGGTCTTTTGGTCGTTGATTTTCCCGTTGATTCTCGCCTTTGTCTTCGGATCACGCCTCGACTTCACCGAGAACAGTTTCCTCTCGTTCCTCGCGCTATTTTGGGGCTATATCTTACTTTCGATTTACGTGAATGGCATCGGTCTCCAGCTTGCCCGAATGCGGGAGCATGGTTTGATGAAGACGTATATCATGATTTCCGGTAGTAAGATCGGTTGTATTCTCGCACTCGTACTCGTTCAGCTCGTGTTTGCAGCCGTTAGTTTAACGGTCTTTACGACGATCCTGATGCTCGTATTCGGCTTCTTCTCAGCTTTGACGTTGTTACTCGCTTATCTCGTCTTGTTGCTCAGCATCCCGCTTGCTTTTGCAAGCATCGCCTTGACGATGCTTCCGGCTAAGATTTCGAGTATGTCGACATTGATCAACATCGTCATGTATCCCCTGTTCTTGTTCGCAAGTAACCAACCGGATCGCTGGTACAGTTACTTGAATCCTTTTTATGTCATGAAAACACTTGGTCTCGCCGTCTCCGAGCACGTTACGGGAGCATCGTTACTTATCTTGACCGTCGTACTCGTCGTTTATCTGTTACTTGGTCTATTCTCTGTCAAACGCTTTAATCTCATGTCATTGCTGACCCGATAGGAGGATTCAGATGCACGTCCAACACATACGCTTCAACTATCCGAAATCACCTGACCTGTTACACGATGTCTCCTTTTCGCTCATTCCCGGAAAATTGAACGTCTTGATCGGGATGAACGGTGCCGGTAAAACAACACTGTTTGATTGCATGACCGGTGCCTTACCGATCACGTCCGGTGAGCTTGATTTACCCGATATCTCGGACATTCTTTATTTGACGCAATTCATCTATTACTCGGACGAACTAAAGGGCAAGGATGTCGCCGTCTTCGTCGGTCGGCTCGCCCGTTTGAAAGCATATCGCAAGCAAGAGACGTATACGCTTCATCTGAAACAGCCACGAGAGCTCGATCTATTCGCTCACCTGTGGGAGATGAAAATCGGCAAGATGTCCGCTGGCGAAAAGAAATGGTTGTTCGTTACACTGTTGACGACAGTACCACGTTCGCTCTACATTTTTGACGAGCCGACGAGCGGGGTCGATCCGGCAACACGACTTCATATCATGCGACGCTTCGAGCAGATGACCGCAAACGGTCAAACGTGTCTTTTCTCGACCCATCAACTACACGATCTATTGCATACGGACGCTCATGTCATATTTCTCCATCAAGGTCGTATTTTGTACGAAGGTGACTTCAAGGATTGGTTGAACCGATTCGAGACGACCGATCCAGACGTCGCGTTCGTTCAAATGCTTGAACTGGCAGGATAACGTTAACCACCTCTTTTTTTGAGGTGGTTTTTTTATAATATTTGAAATACAGGTTTTTAATAAACATGTACAGGATATACACATTATAAGAAAGGAGGTCGTCCGATGCATTTCATCTCTGGTCAAGTTTTTATTACGAAGATGGATTCACTTTTCAACGAAGAGGAATGGAATCGACACGTCTTATACATCACTGCGAATTCAGCAGCTATCCACTTACAAAAACGATCTACCACCATTCTCTCGCATCCTATGGAATATCAGATTTCGTTTCTCGTGCATTTACCAACTCTAGAAAAACGACTGATCGTCAAAACGAATCAACAGGAGACGCGTCAATTTTTCTTTGATTCAATGGCTTCCATCGATTGTATGTGCACTAGTTTAATGCCGTGGACGAATCCAGGGCGATTCAATAAGGAGGAAAACGTTCATGTCCATCAACACTCTTGAACAACGCATGAATGCCGTCCTCGATTGTTTGGCGGCCGCAAAGGACTACCAACGCATCGCCGGGCGGCATGATGTGTCGTATCAACAATTGTATAACTGGGTCCGGCGCTATGAGAGCGGCGGTATTCCTGCCCTGACGGATCGCCGTGGTCGGAAGTTACGAAGCGAACGACTTACTTCGACTCAGCATACGCTTTGAACCGATCAAGGATCGCCTGCCAACCCGCTTGTTGCATCTCAGGCGGGTTAATCGTTTCGGCATCAAACGATTCGACGACTTCGGTTTGTTCCCCGTTCCGAGAAAAGTCGATCGTCACCTGACGACCATCCTCAAGGACATACGCAATGCGCTCATAAGGAACGATCGCCTCATATGTACCCGTGAAATCAAAACCCACGCTACCGTCTTTTGCTTCCATTCGATTCGTGAATTGACCACCGACCGTCAAATCATTCGTTGACGCCGTCGTATGCCAATCGTCAGACGCTGCGTTCCAGCGTTTGATGTCTTCCGGTGCGTTCCAGATCTCCCACACGGTCTCGACCGGACGATCAATCACGGCTTGAATCGTTAGTTTCGTCATCTTTCTTCCTCCTTACTAATTTGAAGTTCTCTCCTTTTTTCAAGAATACCTAGACGAATTCCTTGTTTTTATCGATTAATTCAGAGGTGATTTTGCGCTCTTTGTTTTCCATACCACAAACAATAGAATCGCCGGAACGAGACAGATGATTGCATCGGTAACGGTTGGTAGGCGTAATGCTGAGCTTGTTAAAAAACGAACGCCTTCCACCGTCCAAATTATTAACATCAAGGCGGTCAATATTCCGAGTCGCCAGCGTCTCGGAATCCGGATCCAGTAAGCGAGTAATCGTTCCGATCGCTTCATTCTCATTCCACCTTTCGAACGGCTTTCAAGAAGCTTTGTTCCGTTTTATAGGAGGCCTCGCGCCACATGAAACGTTTTGTATGCTTGAACGTATTTTTTTCAAACTGGTTCCCCGAACTCGTCTTGAAGTAATGGGCGACACTTAACGAACCATCGAATGTGTTTCTGATGATCGTGTTATCATGGACGTCATGCTGGACGAGCAATTGACCACCCTCGAGCCCTTTCGTATCATTCCCGATCAGCTGATTTTGCTCGATCCGGACATGTTTTGTACCGCCCCGCTTCGTGTCATACCCACCGATCGCAATCCCGGTGTAGACGTTTTTCCGTACATCATTCTGGCGGACGATGACATCTTCTGCGTACCGTCCGGCATGTTCACTCGTTACCTCAATCCCGATGTCACTCGCTTCGACGAGATTCTTCTCAATTGTTAGGTTTTTCCCACCATCGACATAGATGCCGGCTGCATTGTATTCCTTCCCGTAAGCAGGATTCCCGTAGCTTGACGTCCGGTAGACACGATTTTCCGACACGACGCCTTCACGGACGTAGTCGTCTTTCTTCGATCGAGCGATTCCCTCATATCCGATCAAATCAATGCCGATGTTGTCGTTATCCCGTAAGACGTTCTTCGTCACACGGAAATGTTTGACGTTTCCGTTTAAGACGAGAGCTTCACTAAAACCGAGGCGATTCTGCTCGACTCGGTTGCCGGTGATCGTCAGGTGACGAATCGCTCCCGTTCCGTAGACGGCGATTCCGTGTGCATTCCCATCTTTCGCGAGCGTTTTGATGTGGCGGACCGTATTGTTCTTCAACGTGATGTGTGATCCTGATCCTGTAATCAAAATACCGATCGGTGTCGCGTCCGTTCGTTTCGACTGAACGGCTTCGATCGTCAGACCTTGAATTGTTACGTATTTCCGATCCTTGATCTGGATGATTGGTAAGGTGGCGTCCCGATCTTTGATGTTTTTCCCGCTTAACGTGACCTGCTCGTCTTGATAGTTTCGGAAGGAGATCGGGCGTTCTCTCGTTCCGCTCTGTCTAACGTTCAGTGCCTCGTGATACGTTCCCTTTCGCAAGTAGACCGTCGTACCCGCAGTCGCTTTTTGCGTCGCTTGTCGGATCGTTTTAAACGGATGCTTCAACGTGCCGGTATTTTCGTCACTGCCGTTCGGTGCGACGTATAACGATTTTGCCGTCGATTCGGCCTCTTCACCCGTCGAGGCACAACCGACGAGCAGGACGGTTGCTAATAACCATTTGCCGTTCATGATTTCCTCCTTTATTTAGCGAGAACATTGTTGGTATAATCTAGGTATCATTTCTAATTTTTTGAATATTTAATTTTATCCCGATTTACTATGACTATGGAAAAGAGGAACACTTCATGAAATATGCGCTTTTATTCACCCTTCCCTTGTTGCTTGCTGGTTGCACAACGGAAGCAACTGTCCTTCCAAAAGAAACCGTCAAGATTAAGAAGTCTTCCTTTTCGATTACACCCTCTACCGCAAAGGACGAGTCGCAGCAACAGCGGACATTTTTCTTGACTGGTACACTCGATCGCCCACTTCAGCTCAAAGCGGTCCAATTTGACGATACAAAACCACCAGAGGTGCTGATTGACAAATCGATTCCTGCCGGTACATACGATCGCACGCCGTTCCAGTTGACATATGATTTGAACCTGCTCAATAATTCGCATGCCTTTACGTATTCGCTTGATGCGAAGAATGGTATTCCTGAGACGAAAACGGCGTACACCTTACCTCAAAACGTCCAGACTGACAGCGGTCAATTCAATGATCAGAAACAGACGAATGTCTCCTTTTATCCCTTACTCCTGAAACGCTATACGACTGGAGAATCGATCATCGGTCGTTCGATTGACACAATATCCTCCCCTCATCTAAAGGTCAGAAAACAAGAGGGCGCAATTTTGATCTATTTGACGAAATCACGATAAGGAGAACAGCGGACCGAGAAAAAAGTCCACCGTTTTTAGTCCGTCAAGACGTGCGACATGTCAGCTTCTAATCGGATTATGGCTTCCCCATCCGTGTATTCGACGATCGTCAAACTCGTTCCATGAATGAACGGCGGATCCCATAAGGTCGCGAACGGTTTACGTTGAAGATGTGTCAGCAAGATGTTAAGGAAGATGCCATGGGTGACGATTAAGATGTTTTCGTCTTCTTTATGGTCTGCCAGTCGTTCCAAAAACGATAGAATGCGCTCCCGGACCGCGTCAAAGGACTCTCCACTCTCCGGTATGTACGTATGCGGCGTTTGCCAAAATGCAGCATGAGCAAGTGGATGCGCGACTTCAATTTCCGCTGCTGTCCTCCCTTCCCAGGCTCCCATGTGCATTTCACGCAATCGATCGTCGATGGTGACCGGAATCGCTGGATCGAGATCCATCATTCGAACTGTTTCTCGGACGCGACCAATCGGACTGATATAGAGGTGATCCAGGTGCATTTCACGTAAGCGGTGACCAAGGTCCCGCGCATTTTGCCTGCCCTTTGCTGTCAAGGGAGAGTCTTCCCAGCCTTGCATTCGTTTTTCTAAGTTCCATTCCGTCTCGCCATGACGCGTCATGTAAAGTGTTGGCATCTGTTCCATCCTTTCGATTTCTAGTTTCTTTCAAAAGTGTATCAAACTCTGGCTGTTTTTTCCTGCAACTAAAGAAAACGAATCTAGAAGAGAAATTCTCCCATCCGTTCGGTATGATGAAGATAGACCTAAAGGAGGAATTCGATGAATCGCCAAGAGATGATTGACCTTGCCAAACAAATCCGCTCAGATGAGGAACGTCCTCAAGTCACACCTCCTCATTCACCGCAAGCGACCACGACTACGCTACAAGTGCCGACTTCAGTCGGAGACGTTCGAGTGTTGTGCCACTCGCCAATCGATGCAGTAGAACCGTTACCTGGATTCATCAGTTTTCATGGCGGTGGTTTCATCACCGGAACGCCAGAGATGGATGAACCATGGAATTTGTTTCTCGCTGAGACCGCCAACTGTCATGTTCTCAATATTGAGTATCCGTTAGCGCCGGAGCATCCATTTCCCACTCCGGTCCACGTCGCCTATGAAGTCGTTCAGTGGATTTTCCAACATGCTGATACGCTACGCCTCGATGCTTCACGTATCGCAATCGGAGGGCATAGTGCCGGTGGCAATCTCGCGAATGCCGTATCGTTATGGAACGCTGAGCAGACAGATCCTGTGCCGCTCATCACTCAAATTCTGGACTATCCTCCGCTTGATCTCGCGACGGACCCCGCGGACAAACCGTTCTTCGAGGAAGCGATACCGGCTGAGCAAGCACGGCAGTTCAATGCGATGTACATCGCGCGATCGGAAGACGCATACCACCACCTCGCTTCGCCACTCTATGCGGCTCAACTCGATGCGTTACCACAGACGCTCGTCCTGACGGCGGAGCACGACTCGCTGGCGCAGGAGGCGCGGCAGTATGCAAAACGCCTTCAGTCGGCAGGTGTCGCTGTTGAACACCAGGAATTCGCTGGTCAAGCTCATGCCTTTACACACCACGGTGACTTAGACGCGGCGCTTCAGGCTTGGCAACGTATCGCGGATTACCTCAAGTCCGTCTATCGTTCGTAAGTATAAGGGGGCTGACTCAAAAGTCAGTCTCTACAAAGATAAGGGTGGCAGAACAATCATCTGCTACCCTTATCGCGTAAATAAAGAATGACGCGTTTCACGCCACTCCTACAGGAAAAAGCGCATTTTTGCGCTGTCAGAGACAAACAAGACCCGCTTACCTGCTTGAATAAAGCAGGTAAGCGGGTCTTGTGTCTCGCCTGAGGAAAGGGCGTGAAAAGACGCGTCATTCTTTTTTTCTACTCGGTGAGAAGCGAGTCAATCGGACTATCTGGTGATTTCTGAATCAATCGCATGGTTGTCTCTTCCGGTCGATCACTGACGATCCACATTACGTCTTTTCCGTTTTGGTAGGCAAGATTGAGCTGTTTCCCTTGCTTTTGAACGTGTACCTTCAATCCGTTGATGGTACGTACCCGTTTTCCAAATCGTGCCGGAATCTGCTCACTTTTCAGTCGTGTCTCAATTACCGTATAATGACGATTCGTAACAAGTTTCGTCGTCATTTTTTTCTTGTTTCCTTCCCACGCTAGACTCCCTTCGATCGACTCGCCTTTCGTGGATTGATCCCGAATGAGATCCATAGAACTGCTTAACATCCAGTTCGACTTCTTTTCATAAATCATCAGCGAATCGAATCGTCCATCGATGACGCTTGCTAGCAGTAAATTATAGTCACCGAACCGAGCGTCCACTCGGAAATCGTCTTGCTTTAACGTATAGGTGGACTTGTCACTCAAGTCATATTTAAACTGATGTTCGGCCGTCTCTACAGCAGTCGGATAGGAGCCACTGTCGAACAAACTCGTACCATCAACGTGAATCTTTTCTTTCACCTCGACATTCTTTTCCGGTGCGCACCCGCTGATACAGAGGAGTCCTACTAGTATAAGCGGTATCGTTTTTTTATAACTGATTCGTTTCATCACATAAGCTCCTTCTTGTTTCATTTACATATTTGTAGACCTGGGTCGTCTTGCCATCCTTTTTCGATCACTCGTCGCTGAAAAATCGAATGACGCGCGGTACCGATTTGAAAAGGTGGCGTCGGTCGAATGATCCGATGAGTAAAGTCACTTGCACCGTATGGAAGATAGAGTTCAAAATCGGGTCGTCTCGTTACGCCGATTGCCGTGACGGTCTCAGGGAACCGCGAAATCGCATCCGTTACGGACTGATAAGGTGGTAATCCATTGACGAGATGCATTCGCGTTTGATTCTTAACAGACCACGGCAAATTCAATAATTTTCGTAACTGTTCTTCATGACGTTTTTCCGTGGCTTCCGAAAGATCAGTAGGATCAAAATAGACGATATCGATGTCCGATGTCGCCTGTCGTTCGATGTTCCAAATCTTCGAACGTAAGACACCGGCACAGATCCACCAATCCGGTAGATCTAGTCGTTCTACGATATCTAGCATTTGTTGTAATTCCAAATCTTCCCGTAATCGTCGTTCGATATCAGATTGATCCATTCGTTTCCCCTCGCATCTACTTTCTATTTGATGATTCTTGCTTCAGTTTACCTCAATTCCTCTATCAGGAAATCATTTCCTGTGTTTTTTAAGAAATGATTGAAAACAGCTCGTTCTCAACGTATGCAACCTTACGTTCGAACGAGCTGTTTTTAAATGCGGATCAACACGATACCAGCTAGCATGACAAGTAGACTGACGATTTGCACACCGGTGACCGGTTGTTTTTTTGCACCGAACCAACCGAAACGATCAATCAATAGGCTGCCGGTCAGTAAACCAATCGTAACGATGACGACGGCGAGCCCTGTACCAACGAGTGGAACGATGAAAGCATTACCGGCAACGAACAGTGCACCGATCAATCCCCCGATCCAGATCCAAGCAGGTAAGGATTGCGAACGATCGATGTGCCACTTCGTTCGGAGGATCAGATTCAGCAATAATAAGGTGATCATACCGATGACGAACGAGATCAAGGCGCCTTTGACGGCTGACCCGAGAACACTTCCGAGATGACCATTGATCGCCGTCTGGGCAGCACTCATTATACCGGTTAGAATTCCGAGCAGACGCCAGACAAGCAACGAGTTTTCTGATGATGTCACCTGTTGCTTCCGCCGTCGTGCGAAATAGTCACCTAGCGCGACCGTCCCGACGACACCGAGTAACACAAGCACTGCGCCGATGACTCGTGTCAGTGAGAGTGAGGTGACCGTTGACTCAAACAATCCGAAATGATCGATCAACAGTCCCATGATGACCTGACCGAAAATCGGCATGATGACCGTTTGGACGCCTCCGAGTCGCGGAAAAAGCAGGATGTTCCCCGTCAAATAGATGACGCCAAGCAGTCCCCCACCCCAAATCCAGAACGGTTCATCGGCAGTAGCCGTAAGACCTGTGAGATTCCCATCGACGAGCAACACGAGAATCAGTAAGAAGAGTGAGCCGATCGAAAAGGAAATCAGTGAAGCGAGGAACGGCGATCCCACGACGCTCCGTAGTCGTGTATTGACACTCGTTTGAACCGGTACGAGTAGACCGATAATAAATCCAATGATGATTGCAAGCATTCGAGGACCTCCTTCTTCATGTGCCCCTTCATCATACGGCAGTCGAACAAGCTGAGGCGACCGGAATGCTCAAAAAGGAGCCGGTTCATCGACCGGCTCCACGGATTAGATCTTTTTCCACGATTTCGGATACGTCCGCAGTTCCTTCTTCGTCGGATGCTCAGCATCGAGACGTTTTCCGTTTCGTTCAAGCAACATATCGGATACGAGCAAAACAATCGCAAGGACGACATAGACGGCAAAACTGAGGAAGAATGGCAAGTCGAATACGATGATCAGCGGGAAGAATAATCCCATTAAGATCACGAACAGAAAATCGGTCACATACTGCCATTGAATGATTTTCTTCATCTGTGGTTCTACCGTTAATGCCATATCACGTTCGACTTCTTGTGAGTGAATCCGCGCAATCCAGACCAATGCCACAAGTAAAAAGAACAATGGCCAGTATACGTCACGATTGGCGACGACTAATAAGATACTGACGCCGTACAGCAACGAGCTGTACAAACGTGGTTTTGCGAGTTGACGCTTTTCTTCTTGAATGAACGCGATGCGTTCGGTTTTCGTTTTCATCTAAATCCCCCAACTGATGTGACGTATCTTTTTAATCTGATCGAACCGTCCTTGATCGACCGATGTACTCGACTTTATTCCGAAGTACACGATACATACGGTATTCTCCCGTCGGTGCCGACTTCAGCTGAACGGCAATCTGATGACGTCGTGATTTCGATGATTCCGACGCTACGAAGTACGGTTTGACCGATGCGATATCATCGCGTCCGAACTGCTTCGTCACGTGTCGAACGACTTGTACTTCAACAATCTGTTCATAGGTCGCATCCCGTTCATCTGCGATCATCCACCAGCCGACACCGCTAATTATTACGAGTAATAGAATCGCCCCGATCGTTTTTCGCATTTCGATCCCCCCGGTTCACGTGCCCTTATTTACTGTTTCAATTCGTGAACGAGGTTTTCCTGCTTTCGTCGGGTGACGAACCAAGCGATGCTTATGACAAGCACTATTAAACCGACAATGGTTCCGGCAATCGTCGGTACGTTGAAGTAAAATGATCCCGCATCATCAATCCGTGTCACGAAGAAGGTCGCACCAAGTCCACTGATCAGTCCAAAGGTGATGCCGCTCCCAATGAATAAGAGCATTTGAAGGAGTGTCAGCTGACGGAGCTTGTTCCGTGTCAACGCAATCGTTCGTAGCAATGCGTATTCACCTCGTTTTCCACTCACGAAACTGAGTAAGGCGTTTGCAAGTCCGAACCAGACGGATCCACTCATGACGACAAGCGCAATCAAGAAGACGAACCAGCGTTCCGTCGTTTGTTGCTCCGCATCGCGAAGTGCGTCAGATAGTCGATTCACTTGCAATGTCGGATAACTTTCTGTGATCTCTAATAATGTTGTGGTCACTTGCGCCTTCGTTAACTCGGACGGAACGTCGATAAAGACATTCAAGATGTGATCGTTTGGTTGCCGCAGTTGCTCGTTCCGCCAATCCACGAGGACGTCTGGTGCTATCTTCTTTTCAATTCCAACGATTCGGAATTGACCGACCGAAACGTTTCGTTCTTGTTCCCCGTCCCATCGCCCGATTGGCAACATATCGCCTTTTTGAAGACTGTGTGTTTTAGCAAAGGCGCGTGAGACGATGATTCCTTCTGTGTCACTCGTCTGCTCTCCCGCTAAGACATCAAGACGACGATAATCCGTCACTTCGTATTCGATCGAGACATCTTCTTGAGGCGACTGGTATTCGAAGGAATTGCGAGACGACAGGAAGGTCGCTCTTGCGCCAGGTAGGTCGGTTTCAATTTGTCGAATCAATTGCAACGGGTTTCCTTGCGATCCTTCATCCAAACGACTCTTTAGGACGACTTCTGTCGGATATTGGCTGATGATGTACTTCCGCTCGTTTTGTTGCACCGTCTCAAGGAACGTCGAGCCGATGACGACGATGATCATCAATACTTGAACGATCAGCATCAACCAAGCATTTTTCCGTAGTTGCGGTAACACGCCCCGGAAGGCAACGAAACTCGTCGGTCCCGCTAACCGACGAACAATCGGTTCCGCTCGCTGGAGCACTCCCTTCAAGAGGAGTGGCGTCGCAAGGTGCATCGTCAGTAAAAAGGCGACGGTTGCACCGAGCCAGGCGATTGCCCGTGACCCATCCGTACTGGCAATCACTTCAGCGAACAACACCAAACTGACAGTCAATCCACTACTGAACAGGACGAGACGTTTTCGTCGAGTCGGTCGTGACGCCGTTTTCATATTTTCTCGCAAGACTTGGAGTGGTAACACATCCCGTTTTCGGTAAGCCGTACTCGCGAGCAACAGCAGAATCAACAAAGCACTACCGAACGTTACGAGCATCAAGAACGCTCCCTGATCAATCATGAGGGAGACGATCATTTTACCCTCTGTCGGCCATACGAGTTGACCGAGTAATGGTAAGCAAATACTACTAAGAATCGTAAGCATCGTGCCCGCTAAGACAATCAATCCAGATTGAACGAAGAACAGTTGAAACAGTTGCCGTGTCGTCGCCCCAAGCGTCCGCATGATCGCAAATTGAACAGCATGTTTACGTAAATATAAGTCGAAGTTCGCCATCAAGATGAAGCCGGAGACGACAAGGATCAGTACGGATAAGATTGCGATGTAGCCGTTCAGCGCTGGTGAGAGCGCCTGTCCTTCCGCAAGTTCAACACGGAGCTTCGGATTCGCTTTGACGAGTCTATCGGCATAGTGAACGGCATCTGTCTTTTCTTTCAGATCAACCAAGACGGCTTTCGTTTCGATCGGATGATACTTCTTCAGATCAGCATACGAAAGCAAAAGTTGATCGTGCGAAGCTTCAGGTGTTTTCGCACTAGGTAAAATCTCACGGATTCGATACGTCTTTTCTCCGACGCGAAGCGATTGCCCGACACTACGGTTAAGCGCCGTCGCGAGTCGAGCTGACATGATCGCTTCTCCCTGTTTCAAATCATTCGTGAAATGATACCGACTTTTCGTCAGGGCGTCCGAATGAACTCCCATCGTTTCCACGTCGGCCATCGTTTGACCAGCGACGCGCGCTGTCGTCTGTAGGATCGACTCTGCGCGCGAGACACCTTGATTCTTTTCAAGTTGCTCAAACACGGACTGATCCGTCCGCTCGTCTTCTGGTGTATATTTGACTGTCAGATCGACTTGACCATATTTTTGTACACGATCTGTCTCGATTGCGGCTTGATTATGTAGTAAAAAAATGACCATCGTTAAGACGAGACCAATCGAAATCATGACACTTCCGATTGAGGTCACTAGAATCATCGAACTTTTACGGTACAGTCGGTGGGAAAGACGGAAGAGATGTTGTCGTTTCATATAGCCCCCACGAACTTCTCGTAGGTCTCTAAGATCGGCGCCACGTCACCGGTCGACGGCTGATCGGCGACGATCTGTCCGTCATGGAAATACAGTACCCGCTTCGCATGAGCGGCTACGGTAGCATCATGGGTCACGAGCAGGATGCTCGTCTGTTGTTCGCGATTAAGTTCATGTAGCAACTGCATGATTTCGGCAGATGTCTTGAAATCGAGGTTCCCCGTCGGCTCATCCGCTAAGATGATCGGTGGTCGACTAATCAAGGCACGTGCGATCGCAACACGTTGTTGTTGTCCACCCGACAGCTCTTTCGGTCGATGATTGTTCCACTTCGTCAGTCCGACTCGTTTGAGCCAAGTCTCTACCTCTTGATTGATCGTTTTATCATCCATCCCCTTCAACATCAAAGGTAAGGCGATGTTCTCCTGGACCGTCAAGTCATCGAGTAAATGAAACGATTGAAAGATGAAGCCGATATGTTGTTGTCGGTATAACGTCGCAGCAGGTTCAGTGAAGATGTCGCGTTGCCGTTTTTCCTTTAAGGTCAACGTTCCGCCGGTTGGCGCGTCAAGCGCTCCCAGGATATTCAACAGTGTACTTTTCCCGGAGCCACTCGTGCCCATGATGGCGATGAATCCTCCTTCCTCTAACGTAAAGCTGACTTGCTTCAACGCATGGATCGTCTCCGTTCCACGTATGTAGGTTTTTGATAACCGTTCGACTTCTAATAAAGCTGACACGCAAATCCCTCCTTAATTATTCAGTCTTTATCATAACCATAATAAGGATTTTTTAGAAGTAAATGCAAAAAACCCCTCATCCAAACGACGAGGAGTTACTGGTTATTGTAGGACATATTTCAATGGAATCAAATCCGCGATCCGGACTTTCGTCAACTGATCGTCGATCGTCAAGAGGACAAACGCGTCCGGTGCATAATCGGAAATCAATTCGCGACACATGCCGCACGGACTGACGACACGAATCGTTCGGTCCGTCTCATCCGAATAAGAATGTCGGACAGCGACGATCGTCTCAAAATCCGTCAATCCATCCGTGATGGCGGAACCGATCGTGATGGCTTCCGCGCACACCGTCACCCGTCCGATATAGGCTTCGACATGAACACCCGTTTTCGTCGCGCCATCTTTTGTCCGCAACGCAGCTGCGACGTGATGTTTATCGTCAGCGTAACGGCTTTGAATCGTTTCGGTTGCTAGTTCGACCAGTTGTAGGTCGGCTTCTGTAATCGGATAAGTCTGCATAACGTGCTCCTTACGTGTCTTTTTTCTTATAGGTCAAACCGATGAATTGTGCTTTTTCATTGAACAGTCGACGGTAGGATAGAAAACCAACGAGGACCGATGCCATCGCCGCCGTCGTCAAGATCAGGAATAGAATCAATAGTTGATAAAGGACTGCTTCCATCGGATCCGCGCCACCGATGATCAACCCACTCATCATCCCTGGCAGTTGGACGAGGCCCATCGTTTTTTGCGCTTCAATCGTTGGAATCATACTTGTCCGAATCGCGCCTTTTAAGCTCGTATCAATCGCTGTCTTCGCATCTCCACCAAGCGAAAGAATCAGTTCAATGACCTCGTCGCTTCGTTCGACCTCGTCCTTGAACTTATTAAGAAACAATAAGGACAAAATCATACAGTTCCCAATGACCATCCCGCTGATCGGAATGACTTGCTGGGCTTCAAACGGAATGATTTGTAATCCAAGCAAAATGCCCATCGTCAATGCTTCGACCGCAATCAGTGTCAACAAGATGATCCACTGGATCCCAGGAATCCCGTCCCCTTTACGGATGACGTTCAGTGTCGCTGCACCGATCATCAACAGAATCATGAGTAACATGAAAATTGGACTGCCGCTCTCAAAGACGAACGTCAGAATGTAACCGATGATCAAGAGTTGGACGATTGATCGAACGGTTGCGATGATGATGTCCTTCTCTAAACCAAGCTGTAACGTCCGTGCTAAGACGAGGGGGATCAGAATGAAGATTAGCGAAGTTGCCAGTTGGAGGTAACTCATACCGATTCCCCCTTCAAGAATGCTTGCGTCTCGGCTTGACCACTTGAAGCGAGTTCTTTAAAATCACCAGACTCGATCAATCGTCCATCCTTTAAAAACCAGACGTCGTCGCTGACCCGCTTTGCTTGCTCTAAGTCATGCGTAATCCAAATGATTGTCGTCTGTAACTCCTGCTGTAGATCAAGGATTAGCTTCTCAATCTCTTGTACCATTCGGTAATCGAGACTTGCCGTGATTTCATCGAGCAACAGGACGTCTGGACGATTGACGAGTGTCCGTGCGATTCCAAGTCGGCTTCGTTCGCCACCGGACAAATCTTTGACCGGTCGCTCAAGTTCGACGGATAGTTCGACTTGTTGTAGCAAGCGTTCCGCCTCCTCGCGTGGCAACGATTCCCCGAAGATCGATTTCGGTAAATTGATATTATCGTAGACGGTACCTGGAATCATCGGCGCGCTTTGGAACGCCATTCCGATCCGTTTGCGGACGTCGAGCAGATTCATCTGCTCGAGTGGTTCGCCTCGAAAACAAATTTCGCCGCGATCGGGAGAAATAAGTCCGTTGATGTGTTTCAATGTCGTGGATTTTCCGGCACCACTCGGTCCGACGAGCGTCGTAATGACACCTTCTCGGAACTCACCCGTTATTTCGTGTAAGATGTGTTGATAGCTGACTTCGTGAAACGTAAGAATCGACATACTGTGTGTTCACCTGACTTTCTACAAATTTCGGGTAATGCTCCTGTAATGTTGTACCCGAAAATCCGTCACCTTAGTACGTCAAGCAACACTTCCTTACGCGTGAATGATCTCTCCGGCAAAATCATATGGTACCGTTCGACCAGCAAAGAGCGATTCTTTTGACGCTTCCGGTAAATTGAGGTGTTTGAACGCTTCTTCACGGTCCATCCAGACGAGTCCGGAAATTTCTTCTGGGACATTCGTCTGCAATTGACCGGAAGTGATTTCTCCCGCGAAGAAGAAAAAGAGACAATGTTCCCCCGCTTGCGGAAAGAATGCTTCTGCCACATGGACGATGTCACCTGGGATGATGGTAAATCCTGTCTCTTCTAATACTTCACGCGCGATTGCCATATGTAACGTTTCGTCACGTTCGACCGTCCCACCGGGCAATGTATAGTAGTCACCGTGATCGTCACGATTTTCAACCATCAATAACTGACTGCCTGTGGCATTGAATAAGGTCGCATAAACAATGTTTTTTCGTGTGTTCATGTTCATCCTCCTATCGTTTTGTACATCTGCTATTTCTGATCAAAGCGTGTTGTTTTTAATATGTCTTTTCTAACTCATTTGTCCAAATTTCAATTTGACCTTCTAGGAACGCCATCAACTCTTTCATTTCCGCATCACTTGGTAAGAAGGATACTCCCGCTCTCGCATAGACGTCTTGAATCGAATGGGTGTGACTAAGCGCTAAAGCTGCAAGGAAGTCCTTCATCGTTTGGTCAGGATCTTTCGTAAAACAGTGATACAACTGAAGAGCAGCAATTTGGGCTATCGCATATTCAATGTAATAAAATGGCGTCTCAAAGAGATGAATGACACTCATCCATTCGAGGCCTTTCCAATCGAGCGTTTCCGACCAATCGATGACGTCCGTATCATACGTCTCCCGGAGACGAGCAAAAGAAACTTGGCGCTCTTCCGGCAGATGGTCCGGGTGAGCATAGAGCCACGACTGGAAACGATCAACGATAATCGTTTGTGGCAAAAACTCCACTATGGAACGAATCTGTTCGAGTTTCGCTCGGGCAACGTCTTTTCGACCTGGAATCACTTGGTGCCACTCGTTCATCGACAACAACTCAAGTGACATAGCAGCGAATTCCCCTACTTCAAGCGGAATCGGTTGTAGTCCATCATACGTCTCTTTCATCGCATCATGATGGACGGCATGCCCGATCTCATGCATAAAGATGACGAGATCATCAAACGTATGGATGCGATTCATGAATAGGAACGATTGTTGTTCGACCGGTAAATACTCACAAAACCCTCCGCCCGCTTTATTCGACCGGGCACCGATATCGAGATGATTCGTATGTCGCATTTCTCTTAATACGTCAGCAAAATATAAATGCACGCTCTCGAGGATTGCTTGTGCCTTGTCTAAGAATGAAGTATCAGACCCGGTTACATGATGATCAATCTGCGTATAGGCCGATTGCCGAACGTCCCACGGATGGAGCGCCTGTTTGCCGAGAAACGTTTGTTGCTCGAGCTGAAATCGCTGTTTAACCGGCAGAAAATAAGTTTGAATGATGCTGGCGTAATGATCGACATCCTTGCTTGTATAATCGATACGTCCGAGCTCCGCAAAAGCTAATTCTTCGTATCCCGACTGACGCCTTGCAGAAGCACGCGCTTGTCGCAAGTCGACGAGTTGCGAAAATAATCGTTGAATGACAGATTCATTCGTCCGGAACGCTTCCTCAATCGATAAGAATGCTTGTTTCCGTGTCGGCTCATCTGCATCAAATAAGGCGGCATAGAGATCAGAAACCACTTCTCCCGCTTCTGTCAGCATCGTTGCCTCATTCTGGAGATACTCTTGAATGAGACGTGCTTCCTCTTCCGTCACAGACGTCGCTCTTAGTGACTGTTTCCAGAGTGCTCGCGTTCGAATCGGAACGTCGTCGCGCGAGATAAAATTCATTTTTACCGAATGTCTTAACGTATCGAGTTTGTCTGATAGCTGCTGACGTCCTTGTTCGTATGTATTAGTTGCGTCCGAGTCTGTCACGTCCTGGAGATACGTGATTTTTTGTTTGAGCAATGTCTCTTCCATTTGGAGAATCGAAGCAATCTGGTGCGTAACATTCTCATCATTATTAATAACATTGTTTATACATGACTGAGATTTCATCGACGGATTTCACATCTCCTTTCAACTTATTCCAGTATACAGTTTATGCCAACGATATGATCATTTTACGAACAAATGACTATCATGTTGTCTTTTTTGACTATTATCGTTGTCAAAAAGACTATGATAAGTTACATTATATAGGAGGTGAATCCCTATATGAAATCCCGTTTAAAAGAATTACGTGCTCGCCACGGATGGAATCAGTCTGAACTGGCACGGCGCGCGAACATTTCTCGCCAGACGATCAGCTTAATCGAACGCGAAGAATTTATGCCGTCGCTACTGATCGCCGTCAAAATTTCTCGTGTGTTTGACACACCGCTAGAAGACATCTTTTATTTCGATGAGGAGGAATTAACATGAACAAGGAAGCAGTCAAGGTCATCATCGCAGGATTACTCGGTTTCATTAGTAGTTATATCGTTATGTTTGTCCTCAAAAATACGCATTTGTCACAGTTTGAACGATCGCTCTATCTTGATTACATATTCACTGGTCTTTTCGTTATCTTGACGATCTTGACTCTCAGTTACATCGTACGCTATTTGCAAATTCGTCAATTGACTCGACGCTCCGTTTCTTCCAACGAAGAGGACGCGATTGACGATCAAGTGAATCGCTACTATGCGGACGGCATGATGATCGTGCAGTTCTCCAATCTTCTCAGCATCGGACTTGCATCATTTAGCATCATTGAAAACCAGTTCGGACTTCATTTGATACTGAGCGGACTCTTTTTTATCATCAGTAGTCTTGTCTCTGTTTTTTATCTTAATCTCATGCATCATATATATCCGGACCGTCAGTTCCCGAAGTACTCGGAAACAAACTATATCAAAAAGCTGTTCGCTGCTTCAGATGACGGCGAGCGACACGTCATGTTAGAAGGACTCATCCGTTCACAATCTTCTTTGCAACTCCTATTAATGGGTATTATCGTCGTATTGGTCGTGTATTCATATGAGACCGGTCAATCTCAGATCTTCGCGATCAGCTTATTGATTTTCGCCTTGATCTGGAGCAACGCAAAATATTTTCTCCATGTACGCAATCGCTAAAAAGGAGCATTCAGTCAATCGACTGGATGCTCCTTTACATGCCTTCAAAAATCACGATGATTTTTTTGTTGATGGACATCATGTTGATTCAGTGTATATTCCTGATCGTCGAGCGAGCGATGTTTCGATTGACTCCGCGCTGAAATGAACCAGACGACTCCACCAACGGCGAGAAAAATAGCAATGAAGATCATAGACACCCTCCTTTAGATTCCTTTTTTACTTTATTCTTCCAACACCTTTATTTTTCCTTTACGATAAGGTAGAAGATAAAAATAATCAGGGGGAGTTAGGATGTTCGGCAAAGAACCGACATGTATTCATTGCGGCAAAACGATTGAAGGAAACGAAAAAGTCTACATCCAGATGCGCTATCCGAAACATCGCGGGATGACGGAAGTCAAAGCATACCTAAAAAGCGAAGGACGTTTCATTTGTGAGCAATGTTTCGCTGAAAAGACAGAGTCAAAGGGGTAAGCATCCATGAATCTGAAAGAGAGTACGATTTTAATTACAGGAATGACCGGGACGCTTGGCTCTCGTGTTGCGCGACGTTTTCTAAAAGAAGCGCGTGAAGTGCGCGGTTTGTATCGCTCTAAGGAACAAGCGGATCAATACGCTTTCAAAGGTGTCCACGCAGTCATCGGTGAGCTCGGTGATCCGGATTCGCTTCTTACAGCACTTCAAGGTGTCGATCTGTTGATTCACTGTGCTGCCTATCTCGGAGATGATCCCGATTTAGCACAGGAAGCAAATGTCACTGGTGTACAACATCTCGCGGATGCTGCGACAAAAGCTCGTGTCAAGCGCATCGTTCACATCTCGACGACTTCCGTGTACGGCGAAGTCGTGAGTGGACATTTTACGGAAACGTCACCGCTCCTACCGTCCGAGCACGTCTACATCCATACAAAGCAGGAATCCGAACGCCTGTTACAGGAAAACACACCCGATTCCGATTTAATCATCTTACGCCCAGGATCAATTTGTGCCGAGGAGCAGTCCTATTGGGGGGATCGTCAAGTCGAGCGGATGAAGGAGGCGGATGTGATTACCTGGGTGCATCCGTATGATGTCGTCCCGTGGGTCCATACGGATAATCTAGTCGAAATGATCGTCCTTGCCGCAACAAATGCGCATAATGGGGATATCTTCAATGCAATCGATTCGAATCTACCTGAGACGGATTTCCGGATGAAGTTGATCACAGCAAGTGACAAGCCGTACCAAATACCGAAGCGTGCAGCGGAACACGCGACATTTGCGAATGACCGAATCAAGCAACTTGGTTATATTCCGATTCGCACTCCTGAATCAACTATTGAACAGTTGGTCAAATCGTTTTAATAACGAAGAGGCATCGAATCGAGTGATTCGGTGCCTCATTTACGCTTATCTTACCGACATCCACTTGATCCAGAGATTCCGGTCGTGCGCTCGTAATTCTTTTATTGTTAAAACGACTTGTTCTGTTCCAAGGACTCGTTCCGCTTCAGGGATCCCACTTTTCCCGAGTGAGCGCTCCAGATTAAAATTCAGCCAGTCCAGCTTTCCTTGAACACTGCTATCGATGACGTGCGTCCAGTCGACATCAGGCAAAACTTGATTTGTTGCGTAACCGTCAAGAAATGCGTTAAATCGAACGCTGTCGAACGTATCGTTTTCCTGCTTCGACCAATAACAGGCTGTCTCGAACACGTCGACGGCTCGATGAATCAGACCCGCAGACTCCCAGTCAATCAGGACTGGACCCGTTGGTGTCCAGAGGACGTTCTTTGGATCGAGATCACGATGACTGACGATCCAGTCTACTGGCAGTTGTTTCTGTGCTTTCTGTGCTAATCTTTCAATTCGTTGCAAATGTTCCTGCTCTTCCATGAATAGCTGCAGCCACTTTCCTTGCTGCCGTTTTCCTTCTTCTAAATGACCGTTCCAATCGATTGAAATAATTGAGGTATCCGGCTTTATAAAGCCAGTCGTAGCTATGGAAAGACCGTGCAATAGTCCTAATTGAACTCCGATTTGTCGTGCATGTGCCGATCGAAGCTGGTCGGTTGATAACGTCTTGCCATCGATCCAGTCAAACAAAAGGTAATCCGATCCGTCAATCGTCTGTACCGCTTGATCGTTGATGCAACGTGCCGGTAATGCTGCTAAGTGAAATGACGCTTGCATGGCGACCGCTTCTGACATCTTAAAATTATTTCGTGCTTCAGGGCGTCGCATGATGTCCGGATTCAATCGCTTTAAGACGTAAGATCCAGTCGTCGTCTGTAGTCGCCATGTCTCATGCAAGAGTCCGCCTGTCAATCGTACAGGTTCGCTAATCATTTGCCCTAA